>NZ_JBDNLG010000026.1:21471-29628 GCF_047718355.1 Ethanoligenens sp. | reverse complement strand
TGATTCAGACCTGATTTCCTGTTTGTAACAAGTGCACACAGCGATATCAGAAAATTTAAGCGGCGGGCGGGCGTTGAGTTTTGTCTCTTTATCGTTTATACTGATTTGTAAAGGGCCAGATCCTTTCCACCCGTTTTTCAGGGTTACCGGAATGGCGAGTGGGGCGGCACCAGAGAAATGGTTCGGGATTTGCCCGGAAACAAAGATGCCTTTTGCCCGACCGTAAAAGGAGAATCGCGAATGTCAAACAGACTTTTTCAAGGCGTTATCCAGCAAATGAAGGAAACGCTCGACCGCGTGGTAGGTGTCATCGATGAAAACGGGACCGTTATCGCGTGCAGTGAGCTTGGTCGTATCGGCGAAGTCCATGAGAATGTCATGACGGAACTGGTCGGCGCTCCACTTTTACTGCGCGGCGGATGGACATATAAACCGTTTGGTTCACGGCCCCGTCCCGATTATGCGATTTTTGTCGAGGGCAGCGATCCTGTCGCCGCCAAATATGCAGGTATTCTGGCGGTGGCGCTGACAAGCATCAAGCAATATTATGACGAGCGGTATGACCGCGGCAATTTTATCAAAAACGTAATCCTCGACAACATCCTGCCCGGTGACATTTATTTAAAGGCGCGGGAACTGCACCTCAGTTCCGAAGTGTTGCGGGTTGTTTTGCTCATCCTTGTGGACGAGAAAAACGATGTGTCGGTGTATGACGTGGTACAGAACCTTTTCCCTGATCGGCAAAAGGATTTTATCGTCAATATCAGCGAAAATGAGATCGCACTCGTCAAAGAAGTGCGGCAGGGCATTGAAACCAGCGATCTGGACAAACTTGCGCATTCGGTAGTCGACACGCTCAGCAGTGAGTTTTACACCCATGCCTCCGTGGGTATCGGCACCATCGTGACAGGCGTCAAGGACTTGGCCCGTTCGTTCAAAGAGGCACAGGTCGCATTGGAAGTGGGCAAGGTGTTCGATATCGAAAAGAACATCATCAGTTATGACAATCTTGGGATTGCCCGCCTGATCTATCAGCTGCCCACCACGCTCTGCGAAATGTTTTTAAGCGAAGTTTTCAAAAAGGGCTCAATTGATTCGCTCGATCAAGAGACGCTTTTCACCATCCAGCGCTTTTTTGAAAACAACTTGAATGTATCCGAAACATCACGCAAGCTGTTTGTCCACCGTAACACACTGGTCTATCGCCTGGAGAAAATCAAAAAATTAACAGGTCTTGACCTGCGTGAATTTGATCACGCGATTATTTTTAAGGTCGCCCTAATGGTCAAAAAGTATCTGGTCACGAATCCGGACAGGTTTTGACCGCGCCCAGCGCCGAGTCTTCCTCGTTTAAAGGTAAGGAGCGGGCGCGGTTTCGTATGCAAAGGCGGTGTAACTGTGATCGAGTTCATAGATACGGTAAAAGTCTATGACAATGGAACCAAGGCCCTGCGTGGCATCAATCTGACAATCAACGATGGAGAATTTGTCTTTGTGCGGGGTGCGTCCGGCGCAGGCAAAAGCACACTCATCAAGATGCTGATGCACGAGGAAGTGCCCACGACCGGCGATGTAAATATCAACGGTTTCAGCGTGGCAAATATGAAACGGCGGGACGTGCCGTTCCTGCGCCGCACCATGGGTGTAGTGTTTCAGGATTTCCGTCTGATCCCCAACATGTGCGTATATGAAAACGTCGCGTTTGCGATGCGGGTCATCGGCGCCAAACAACAGGAAATCCGGCGTCGTGTACCATATATTCTCAGTCTGGTGGGCCTATCTAAAAAAGCACACAATCAGCCGGCCGAACTCTCAGGCGGCGAGCAGCAGCGTGTCTCTCTGGCGCGTGCACTGGTCAATAATCCCACATTTTTGATTGCTGATGAGCCGACCGGTAACGTGGACCCCGACATGTCGGTGGAAATCATGGAGCTGTTTGACGAGATCAACCGCCGCGGCACGACCATCATCATGGTAACGCATGACGCCACCCTGGTGGAGCGCTATGATTATCACCGCGTTATCACAATTGAGGCCGGACAGGTCATCCAGGATATTCCGGGGAGCAGCGTATAATGGAAAAGATACGGTATTTTATCCGTGAAGGATTGAAAAACATCTGGGTCAACCGCATGATGTCCATCGCATCCATCTGCATCTTGACCGTCTGCCTGCTGCTGCTGGGCACTTCCGTCCTCATTTCCATCAATGTGCGTAATCTGATGCACAGTGTGGAGCAGCAGAACCAGATCGGCGTTTTCTTAAAAGACGGTATCGATCAGCCTACAATCGACAAAATCGGCACCGACTTGAAAGCAATGCCTAACGTTTTGAAAGTGGAATTTATTTCCAAAGACCAAGCGCTGCAAAATGAAAAGAAACAGCTTGGCAAAGACCAGGATTTGCTCAACGGCGTGAATCAGGACAACTTTTTTCCCAACTCCTACCGGGTCACGCTCAAAAGCATGCAGAGTTATAATCTGGTGGTAAAAAAAATCCACGCGTTGGCAAACATTGAAAGCGTGAATGAGCATTCGGGAGTGGCGGAAAAACTCAACAGCATTAGCAATACGGTGAGCTGGGCTGGCTTCTGGCTGTTTATCCTGCTGGCGGCAGTCTCGCTGTTCATCATTGTATACACCATTAAACTGGCTGTTTATGTGCGGCGGCGCGAAGTAAACATCATGAAGTTTGTCGGTGCGACTGACTGGTTTATTCGCTGGCCATTTTTTGTTGAGGGCCTGCTCATCGGCGTGTTTTCCGGCATTGTCGGTTCTATCTTCCAGTGGTATCTGTATGGGGCACTGGTCAAGCGGTTGTTCAGTGCGCTGCACATCATCCACCCGCTTGCGTACAGATCTGTGGGCATCCCTCTCTCGCTCGGTTTCATTGCCTCAGGTATTGTGCTTGGCATTGTGGGCAGTCTTATTTCAGTACATAAATACCTGCGGGTTTAAATCTGTCATTTTCAGTCAAACGGAATACTTCTGGGCGCATCCAGAATTTACATGTCCCCTTAAGTATCCGGCATCCGCTTGACAGGGCAGAACAGGGTGCATATAATAAGCTATGACGCGCGTCACTAAAAGCGCGCAGAGCGGATGGTTTGTAGGCGGCTTCGGGCTTTTTGCTCGGAGGCCGCTTTTCAACCATCTGCTCCATCTGATAAATTATCGGCAGTGAATGCAAGTTTCAAGGCACCCCTTTCCCGACCGTCCGTGCGGATGGCTGGAAACCGCCGATACACAGGCGGGCGGGATGTCTTTCAATAAAAAATGGGCGCACAACGTCGCCGGGGAGTGTACCAGTATGGCAAAACAGTATGTATTGACAGATGCGGGTCTGAAAAAACTGGAACAGGAGTTGGAGCAGCTCAAAACCGAAAAACGCAAAGAGATCGCGGAAAAAATCAAAGTTGCGCTTTCTTTCGGCGACCTCTCGGAAAACAGTGAATATGACGAAGCTAAAAACGAACAGGCTATGGTAGAATCGCGCATTGCCACCATTGAAGCCATGCTCAAAAACGTCAAGCTCATCGACGACGACCAACTGGACACAGAGGCGGTCAATCTGGGCGCGCGTGTACAGTTGTACGACGTAGAATTTGATGAGAATGTAGAATACCAGATCGTGGGTTCCACCGAGGCTGACCCGGATCAGAACATGATTTCCGACGAGTCTCCTGTGGGCCATGCGTTACTTGGGCACAAAGTGGGCGAGGAAATTGAGGCGGAAACCCCGGGCGGCATCGTGAAATTCAAAATATTAAACATCACCAAATAAACAACAGCGCTGTTTTAAACAGAAAAGGCGTATGGCGCGGTGTGGAGGAGAATGCAAATGGCGGACGTGAGCGACACACAGAATGCGGAGCAGGAGGAATCTGATTTATCGGAGATCCTGCGCATTCGGCGTGAGAAATTGACCGAGTTACAGCAGGCGGGGCAGAATCCTTTCGTGGTAACCACCTATGACAGGGATATCTTAAACCACGAGATCACCGAACGTTTTGATGAGTTGGAAGGCAAAGATGTATCCATTGCCGGACGGCTGATGTCCCGGCGCGACATGGGCAAGGCAAACTTTATCGACGTCCATGACGCCTCCGGGCGTATGCAGGTCTACGTGCGCATCAACGATGTGGGCGAGGATTCTTTTGCGGCATTTAAAAAATGGGACATTGGAGATATCATCGGCGTCAAAGGCAGAGTGTTCCGCACACGGCGCGGAGAGATTTCCCTCCACGCCACCGCTGTCCAGCTGCTCTCCAAATCGCTGTTGCCTTTACCGGAAAAATTCCACGGGCTGAAAGATACCGAGCTGCGTTACCGCCAACGGTATGTGGATCTCATCGTGAACCCGGAAGTCAAAGAAACATTTGTGCGGCGCAGCCGCATTATCGCGTTCATCCGCTCTTTTTTGGAGCAGCAGGGCTACATTGAGGTGGAAACACCCATCCTCAACGTCATCCCCGGCGGTGCGGCGGCGCGGCCTTTCGTCACCCACCACAACGCGCTGGATATGGATCTTTACCTCCGTATCGCGCCGGAGTTGTATTTAAAACGCCTGATTGTAGGCGGTATGGAAAAGGTGTTTGAAATCGGGCGCCTGTTCCGCAACGAGGGCATTGATGTCAAGCACAATCCGGAATTCACCAGCATTGAGCTTTATGAGGCATACACCGATTATAACGGCATGATGCGCTTGACCGAGCAGTTGGTTTCCGGCGCGGCACAGGCAGTGCTTGGCACCATGAAAATCACCTGCAGCGGTGAGGAAATCGACCTTACGCCCCCGTGGCGCCGCTTGACCATGGTGGAAGCGGTCAAGACCTATACCGGCATTGATTTTGACGTGCTGCGTGGGGATGATACGGCGGCGGTGGCCGCGGCCAAGGGACTGGGCGTGGAAATCGGGAAGGGCAAGTCCTGGGGCGACGCGCTGTACCAAACCTTCGACGAAAAAGTCGAGGAGCAGCTGGTGCAGCCAACGTTCATTCTGGATTACCCCATTGAGGTTTCGCCGCTGACCAAGCGCAAACCCGATCGCCCCGAGTTGACCGAACGGTTTGAGTTCTTTATTCTGCGCCGGGAAATGGGCAACGCCTATTCGGAGCTCAACGACCCCATCGACCAGAAAGAACGTTTTCTGCGGCAAGTGGAACTGCGCGACGCGGGCGATTTGGAAGCGGGCATGATGGATGAGGACTTCATCACGGCTCTTTCCTACGGAATGCCGCCAACAGGCGGTCTCGGCATCGGCATCGACCGGCTGGTCATGCTGCTGACGGATTCACCCTCCATCCGTGATGTACTACTGTTCCCCACCATGAAACCCAAGGAATGATTGGAATCCGGTTGTTTAAATGTAACGCCGCTCTGTGTAATAAACGCAAAACGGACGTGTAATAAAAGGCGGTGCTATACCATATGAGAAGTGATTTGATCAAAAAAGGCCCGACAAGAGCCTCCCACCGCGCCCTGTTGAAAGCATTGGGATTGACTGACCGTGAAATCAAGCGGCCGTTTGTGGCAGTGGTTTGCTCGGCCAGCGACTACATTGCCGGACATATGCATCTGCAATCCGTTGCGGATGCGGTGAAAGCGGGAATCCGTGCGGGCGGCGGAGTGCCGTTCGAGTTTAACACCATCGGTGTATGCGACGGCATCGCGATGAACCACAAGGGTATGAAGTATTCCCTGTGTTCACGCGAATTGATTGCAGATTCCATCGAAGTGATGCTGACCGCCCATCCGCTGGACGCGGTGGTTTTCATTCCCAACTGCGATAAAATTGTGCCTGGTATGATGCTGGCGGCAATCCGATTGAATCTGCCTTCCATCTTTATCAGCGGTGGCCCCATGTATGCGGGCCATCACAACGGGCAGCGCATCGGCTTCAATGATATCTGCGAAGCAGTCGGCGCACACGCGGCAGGGAAAATGAGCGAAACTGAGTTGGGCGAAATTGAAGACGAAGTTTGCCCGGGCTGCGGTTCCTGCTCCGGCATGTATACTGCAAACTCCATGAACTGCCTGACCGAAGCAATCGGCATGTCGTTGCCGGGTACCGGCACCATCCCAGCGGTGAAATCGGCGCGCATCCGTTTGGCCAAAGAGGCCGGTGAGCGCGTGATGGAACTGCTGGAGGAAAACGTCCGCCCGTTGGATATTATCACAAAGGATGCGGTAGACAACGCCATCCATACCGATATGGCGCTGGGCTGCTCTACCAACACGGTGCTACACCTCACGGCGATCGCCAACGAAGCCGGTGTCAACATCGATATGGCACGGTTTGACGAGTTGGGCAAAAACACACCGCAAATCTGCAAACTCAGCCCGGCCACCCGCGATTTTTACATTGAGGATTTAGATGAAGCTGGCGGGATCGCCGCTGTGATGAGAGAACTATCCCTTGCGGGGTTGATTCATATGAATGCGCCCACCGTGCAAGGCACAGTGGGCGAGCGCATCGCCAAAGCACCGGCAGCGGACGGCAACTGTATCCGCAAGCTTGACAATCCCTACCGCAAAGATGGCGGCATCGCTGTGCTGCGCGGCAATCTGGCCCCCGAAGGTTCGGTGGTGAAACAGGGCGCGGTGCTGCCATCCATGATGGTACACGAAGGCCCTGCACGGGTGTTTGAGAGCGAAGAAGAAGCCTGCGAAGCCATTCTGAATGGAAAAATTCAATCTGGCGACGTGGTGGTCATCCGCTATGAAGGACCGAAGGGCGGCCCCGGTATGCGCGAGATGCTGGCACCAACCTCCGCTCTGGCCGGATATGGACTGGATAACAGTGTTGCGCTCATCACCGATGGCCGTTTCTCCGGCGCGTCCAAAGGTGCTGCGGTGGGGCATGTATCCCCCGAGGCGGCTGCCGGCGGCTTGATGGCCTATGTGCAGGAAGGCGACCGTATTCTGCTGGACATCCCTAACCGGAAATTGGAACTTCTGGTGTCCGCTGAAGAAATTGAAAAGCGGAAGCAGGCAGGGTTCCAAGTGCCAGATCGGCAGTTGACCGGCTATCTCAAGCGCTATGCCGCGATGGTGACCTCCGGCGCACGCGGCGCGGTTTTTGAAAAATAAGCGCCATACGCTATCTTTTAATATGGCGGTATACGGCAGGGACTGCATCTAAAGATGCAGTCCCTGCTTTTTATAATTTTTTCTAAAAAGCTGTTTTATGGTGCTTTATTTACGAAATATTTCAAGTTTATTGAAAAGTACTGTTGACATTGCATTAATAACATGCTATTATATAGACAGCAAAAGAACCAGCACATTCCTCACCACAAACTTCAGCAGAGGGGGCGATTCCAATGGGCTCATTAGATTCAGAGGACTCGCAGCAGGTAACCGGATAAGCCGGAGTCCAGATGTTGTTTGGTTGGCAGCGCGTAATGGCTGCAAAACGGAACATTTATGTTCCAAACATTGGAAAAAAGACTTATCTTGTTCCTGCGATTCATCGGTATGGAAAGACTATGCGGTCGTCCAGCGGGGTATCGGCGTTGTTGGGAAAATTAAATATAGTACGTTTCTTTGGTCAACTGACGGTTTGGCGGATTTTAACAGGCGATTTTTCCAGTCGGAGCAGTGGACAGTGGGTAACCTCTCGTCAGAGTTTGGGTTAACTGTGAATTGGCAGTACAGATGCCTCCAGCAACCAGCACGTATGTTCAGACTCCCGGCAGGGAAAAGCTACGGATTCGCAACGTCTTTGGTGTTCATGGACTCGTAACTGTTTCGGTTCCTGCAATCAGCAGGCACGGAGGGAACAAATAATTGTCCAAATGGTCATCGGAATCTTCGAATAATCAAATAGCTTCGTTTCGTTGGTCTACCAGCGCTTGGCGAGTTTTAACAGGCAACGTTTCCGGTCGGTACAGCGAACAGTGAGAGAAACCTTCTTATGGGTTGGGTTCAACTGAGAAATGGCAGTACAGGTGTCATCAGTAACCACTACGTTTGTTCGGACTTCCCGGCAGTGAAAAGGCTATTGATTCGCAACGTCCTTGGCATCACGAAAACGAGACTATTACGGCAGAAGGGTTGGCGCCGGTTTTTGGGGGGCCCCCTCAATTGGTTGGGCGGTGGTTTGGGTGAAAACCCCCCCCCGCGTTAGGAAACAGTTGAGGGGGGGGCGGTTTTT
>NZ_JBDNLG010000026.1:0-21461 GCF_047718355.1 Ethanoligenens sp. | reverse complement strand
CCCGCTTCATAGGTGTAAAACACACCGGCCCTGGCCAACACCAAACCTACAATATACCGCCCTAGGGGTGCGCGCATTATTCGCCGCGAACCCTTCATGTGTTGCCGATAGGTTTGCGTGAAAACGCCGCACCTGCTATCGAAACGATGTCAGGTGCGACGTTTTTATGCCTTTAAAACTTTTGTGATTTTTGAAACCAACACATCGTGAAAGTCCTGATTCGGATACCATTTGGCAACTGTCTCTTTTTCAACAAAATTTTCAGGAGCAAAATGGCTTACATACGCTTTTTCACAGAACAGAACCAGCTTGGCTCCTTGAAAATAGGTCGTGCCATCCGCAAAAACAGGGGTCATCCCAGCCTCAGCAACCTTGTCGCCATCGCGCCCAGACTTGGTGCCGAGCAGATTCAGCGCCTTACGATAGCTCTCATCATAAAAGCTGAGTGTAAATCCGGTATTCTTCCGCAAAAATTCTAAGGTATACCGCTGCGGGCGTACAAAGATAAAGGCCACCGGACTGCCCCACAGAACACCCAGCCCGCCCCAACTGGCAGTCATCGTGTTGAAATGATTTTTGGTTCCGGCAGTAACCAACGCCCATTGCTTTCCAATCAAGTCAAATACATTTTCGGAAATTTCTTCCGGTGCAATTTCATGCAGTGCAGCCATGATATATTCTCCTTAATCATTCGATCAAAACTGTTTTGTCTTTATATAGTAGCATATTCACTTATGCAAATGCAACTTTATAGAATTGGCCTGTTCCGCCTTTTGCGGGCAATGTGGCTTGAAAGACCCGCAAAATTCGATTTTTCGATAGATTTCACAGACGGACATGCTATAATAATAAAGAATTGCGATACTCTACACGGCTAAAGGAGGAAACGGATGGAGCCATTTATTCCTGAATTTGAGGGCAACCTACGTAAACATATGCTCAAAGTCCCGGAAAGTATTCGGGAAGCCTCCGGCATTAAAATTTTTGGCAAATTACTGAAGTCATTTGTGTTCACCACCGACGTCTCGGTCATCCGTAACGTGAATGCCGACGCCGTGATTGCGGTTTATCCTTTTACACCCCAGCCCATCATCACGCAAGCCATTATGCTCTCGGCAGATATTCCTGTGTTCTGCGGCATAGGCGGCGGCATCACAATGGGCAAGCGCGTCATCAACAACGCACTGAATGCGGAATTTCAAGGTGCCATGGGCGTGGTCGTCAACGCGCCTACACCCGACGATGTGATCGCTCTGCTCTGTGAAACAGTTGATCTGCCGGTGGTGGTGACGGCCGTTTCCGACGGTGATGTCTCTCAGCGTGTGGAATCCGGTGCGTCTATCATCAATGTGTCAGGCGGAGCGCACACCGCCCGAATCGTCGCTTCTATCCGCGAACAGTATCCCAAACTGCCCATCATTGCCACCGGCGGCCCTACGAACGAGAGCATTCTGGAAACCATTCGCGCTGGTGCCAATGCCATCACCTGGACCCCGCCGTCCAGTGCAGAGATCCTTGCCGGCATCATGCGCCGTTACCGCTCCCACCCGCAGGAAGTAAAAGGCAGCCGGCTGGAGGAATAACTGCCAAAAACCACCTGAGATATGGTGCGAAATCATCAACTGTCACAAAGCTATCCCGAGAATGCATAATTATTCAAAAATGCTTGAATTTATGCAGAAATGGTGTATACTAATATGCACAGCCTAAAACAGGCCCCCTATATCAGTTAAAATATTATCCGGAGGTTTATCTATATGAAAAAAACATACAAAAAAGTGGTTTTGGCCTATTCGGGCGGATTGGACACGTCCATCATCATTCCGTGGCTGAAAGAGAATTACGGCTGCGAAGTCATTGCCATGTCGGCAGACGTTGGACAAGGTGCGGAACTTACCGGACTGGATGAAAAAGCAAAAAAGACCGGCGCATCCAAATTGTACATTGAAGATTTAAAAAAAGAATTTGTGGAAGAATGTATCTGGCCCACCCTCAAAGCCGGTGCAAAATATGAAGATTATCTGCTGGGCACCTCGTTTGCCCGCCCGATCATTGCCAAACGCCTGGTGGAGATTGCCCGCAAAGAAGGGGCAGACGCTGTGGCACACGGTGCGACCGGCAAAGGCAACGATCAGGTGCGTTTCGAACTGACCGTCAAGGCATTCGCCCCTGACCTGCCTATCATCGCGCCCTGGCGTGAATGGGACATCAAGTCCCGCGATGAGGAGATTGACTATGCGGAGGCGCACAAGATTCCCCTGCGCATCACCCGCGAGACCAGCTACTCCAAAGATAAAAACCTATGGCACCTCAGCCACGAGGGCCTTGACCTTGAAGACCCCGCCAACGAACCGAAATACGATGACATTCTGGAAATGAGTGTCTCCCCGGAAAAAGCGCCGGACAAGGCGACCTATGTAACCCTGCATTTTGAACAGGGCATCCCCACATCGGTGGACGGCGAAGCATTGGGTGCGGTTGAAATGGTGACCAAGCTCAACGAACTCGGCGGCGCAAACGGCATCGGTCTGCTTGATATCGTGGAAAACCGTCTGGTGGGCATGAAATCACGCGGCGTGTATGAAACACCGGGCGGCACCATCCTCTATCACGCGCATCAAGCATTGGAAACCATTACCCTTGACCGCGACACCGCCCACCACAAAGAACTGGTATCACAGAAATTTGCAGAGCTGGTCTATGACGGCAAATGGTATACCCCGCTGCGCGAAGCGCTCTCCGCGTTCGTGGATGAAACACAGAAGACCGTGACCGGCGACGTGAAACTCAAACTCTACAAGGGCAACATCAGCAACGCGTCCGTCACCTCCCCGTGGTCGCTCTATGACGAGGACTTGGTGACTTTCGGCGAGGATCATGTATATGATCAGAACGACGCGAGCGGATTCATCAACCTGTTCGGCCTGCCGCTCTCCGTGCGCGCCAAACTGAACCAGAAACACGGGAAATAAGCCAAGGCGGCGACAGGAGGGGTTTACCAAGTGAAACTTTGGGCGGGACGTTTTTCAAAAGACACCGACAGCCGCGTCAACGATTTCAATTCATCTATTTCCTTTGACGCGCGCATGTATCGGGAAGATATACTGGGCAGCATCGCCCATGCCACCATGCTGGGAGAGCAAGGCATTTTGACCAGCGACGAGACAGCTGCTATCATCGGCGGGCTTAACGGCATTCTTGCGGATATTGAGGACGGTAAATTGCCGTTCGACCCCGAAGCTGAAGATATCCACATGTTTATCGAAGCCGAGCTGACCAAACGCGTGGGCGATGCCGGTAAACGCCTGCACACCGCGCGCAGCCGGAACGATCAGGTCGCGCTGGATGTGCGGCTCTATCTCCGTGGGGAGATCACCGCCCTCCAAAAGTTGGTAGCGGAGCTGCTTACCGCATTGGAACAGCAGGCACAGGCCAACAAGGGCACGGTCATGCCGGGTTACACCCATTTGCAGCGCGCGCAGCCCATCACATTTGGGCACCACCTGCTGGCGTACGCGCAGATGCTCATGCGCGACTACACCCGTTTAACCGACTGCACCAAGCGAATGAATGAATGTCCGCTCGGCAGCGGGGCATTGGCGGGCACAACGCATCCCATCAACCGTGCGCGCACGGCGGAACTGCTCGGATTCGACGCGCCGACCGCCAACAGTCTGGACGGCGTGGCCGACCGCGATGCCTGTATCGAACTGCTTTCGGCGCTGTCCATGGTGATGATGCACCTCTCGCGTTTTTCAGAGGAAATCATCCTTTGGTGCTCGTGGGAATTTAAATTCATTGAGCTGGATGATGCGTATGCCACCGGTTCGAGTATCATGCCGCAAAAGAAAAACCCGGATGTGGCGGAACTGGTGCGTGGTAAGACCGGGCGGGTTTACGGCGACCTGATGGGATTGCTCACAGCGATGAAAGGTCTGCCGCTGGCCTATAATAAGGATATGCAGGAAGACAAAGAAGCGGTCTTCGACGCAATTGACACCGTCAAACTCTGCCTCTCCACTTTTGCGCCAATGCTGGCAACCCTGCGTGTGCTGCCCGCAAATATGCGGCGGGCGGCGTCGGGCGGCTTCATCAACGCCACCGACTGCGCCGACTACCTCACCAAAAAGGGAATGCCGTTCCGCGACGCCTACAAGATTACCGGTACGCTGGTGGCCTACTGCATTGAACATGGAAAGACGCTGGAAGCCCTCACGCTGGACGAATTTAAAGCGCACAGCGCATTGTTTGCGGAGGACGTGTTCACCGCTATCGGGTTGGACACCTGCGTGAACGGGCGTGTTTCGCAGGGTGGTCCCGGGCTTTCCTCGGTGGAAGTGCAACTTGCCGCACTGCACACTTTTCTGCAAGGGACGAGGCAAGCATGAAATACAAAGTTTTTATTGACGGGCAGCATGGCACGACCGGTTTGGAACTGGACAGCCGCCTTGCCGCGCGTGAAGACATTGAACAGATAGAGATCGACCCGGAAAAGCGCAAAGACCCAGAAGCGCGCAAGGCCTGCCTAAACGCAGCAGACATCGTCTTTCTCTGCCTGCCGGACGCCGCGGCGAAAGAAGCGGTGGCGCTGATTGAAAACCCCGATGTGCGGGTAATCGACGCTTCCACCGCCCATCGCGTTTCGTCTGGTTGGATATATGGGTTCCCAGAACTGGAAAAAATCCAGCGTGAAAAGATTCGAAACGCACGGCGGGTGGCTGTACCGGGCTGCCACGCCACCGGTTTCAACGCGGCGGTGTATCCTCTGCGCGCGGGTGGCATCATCGCCGGCGAGTATCCGCTGGTGGCACAGTCCGTCTCCGGGTACTCGGGTGCGGGCAAAGCGATGATTGTGCAGTATGAGGACACGCGGAAGACCGATCCGGCGCTAAAAAGCCCGCGGCTATACGCGCTGGGGCTGCACCACAAGCATTTGCCGGAGATGCAGGCGGTCAACCGGCTGGAAAAACCGCCGCTATTCACGCCGATGGTCGGCCCTTTCCGGCAGGGAATGCTGGTGCTGCTGCCGCTGCGGCGCGAACTTCTCAAAAAAGATTTGGATGCGGCCGCACTGCGCGACTATTATGCGGCATACTACCATGAGGAACCATTCATCCACGTCATGCCATTTGATGACCAATCGTCATTCGATGGCTGCTATCTCGGTGCGGATGGCGCAAACGGCACCAACCGGCTTGATTTGTTCGTGTTTGGACATGATGAGGAAATTCTGGTCGTGTCGCGGCTGGACAATCTGGGCAAAGGGGCATCCGGTGCGGCGGTGCAATGCATGAACCTAATGCTCGGTCTGGACGAAACGGCGGGCCTGCGTGCGTAACCTGCTTTTTAGTTGATGTAAAGTGTGCGGCAACTCGCCGGCGCACTTTGCCGCATTTGCCCGGAAACGCAATCAAACGAAAGAAGAATGGATATGAAGATACAGCAAATCAAAGGGGGCGTGACCACCCCGAAGGGATTCACCGCGAGCGGCATCCATTGCGGCCTGCGCAAGAACAAATCCAAGAGGGATTTGGCCTTGCTGTTTGCAGAAAAATCCTGTAACGCGGCGGCAGCCTACACGCAAAACAAAGTCAAAGGCGCACCTATTTTGGTGACCCAGCAGCACCTGGCCAACGGTACGGCGCGCGCGGTCATCTGCAACAGCGGGAATGCCAACACCTGCAATGCCGACGGGGAAGAAAAGGCCACCCAGATGTGTCAATTGGCAGCAAACGCGCTGCACATCGCACCGGAAGATGTGATTGTTGCCTCCACCGGCGTAATCGGGCAGGTGCTGCCAATCACGCCCATCCGCGATCACATTGGGGAACTGGCGGCGCAGCTGTCTGTGGACGGCGGAGATGCGGCGGAAGAGGCCATCATGACCACGGATACCCGTCCCAAGCAAGTTGCCGTGGCATTTGAGTTGGGCGGCAAGACCTGTTATGTGGGCGGCATGGCAAAGGGTTCCGGAATGATTCACCCGAATATGGCGACGATGCTCTGTTTTGTCACCACCGATGTGGATATCGACATGGCTCTGCTGCACAAAGCCCTGCTTGCCGGTGTGGAAAAAAGCTTTAACATGGTGACGGTGGATGGGGATACATCCACCAACGACATGGTGTCTGTACTGGCTTCCGGTCTGGCCGGAAACCCGTCTATTACCACAGAAAACGCGGATTATGCACACTTTACGGAAGCGCTGGAAACCGTGTTGGTGTCTTTGGCGCGCCAAGTGGCAGGCGACGGGGAAGGCGCAACCAAACTGCTGGAGTGTCTGGTAGAAGGCGCGGCGGACGTGCAGACCGCGCGTACCGTGGCCAAATCGGTCATCGGTTCCAGCCTAGTCAAAACCGCGATGTTCGGTGCCGATGCTAACTGGGGGCGTGTGCTCTGTGCCATCGGCTATGCACCCGCGGAGGTGGATGTGACTAAGGTGGATGTAACGTTCTCTTCTCATACCGGCATCGTCGAAGTCTGCCGTGGCGGCGCGGGCATTCCTTTTTCAGAGGAAACGGCTGCCGCCGTCCTTAAACAGGATGAAATCGACATCCTCATCCATCTGCATACCGGCGAGGCATCTGCGACCGCTTGGGGCTGCGACCTGACATACGATTATGTCAAGATCAACGGAGATTACAGGACGTGAAAAACGATAGGGGCGAGCAAACAGCCATGGGGATTTCGGAGCACGAAACAGCGCAGGTTCTGGTACATGCGCTTCCATATATCCAACAATATAACAACAAGACCATCGTGGTCAAATTCGGCGGCAACGCAATGGTGAGCGGTGAGCTAAAAGACGCGGTCATGACCGATCTGGTGCTGCTGTCGCTGGTGGGTATCCGTGTCGTGCTGGTGCACGGCGGCGGACCGGAAATCACCGATATGCTGGACAAAATCGGCAAAGAAAGTCTGTTTGTCGGCGGCCTGCGCTACACCGACCATGAAACCATGGACATTGTGCAGATGGTGTTGGGCGGCAAGGTCAACAAGGACCTTGTCCTCAGCTTGCAGCGCAAAGGCGGGCGGGCAATCGGCCTTTGCGGGCTGGATGGCGGTATGATCGAAGCGGAGCGGTTGTTTGAGGACGGTGTCGACCTCGGACAGGTGGGGCAGGTGTCCAATGTGGACGTAACCCCCATCAACGATGCGCTCGGAAACGGTTATATCCCGGTGGTCGCCACCATGGGCGCCGGACAAGACGGCAAGGTCTATAACATCAACGCCGACACCGCCGCAGCCCGTATTGCCGCCGCGTTGGGCGCGGAAAAATTGATTCTGCTGACCGACATCCGTGGGCTGCTGCGCAACAAAGACGACGACAGCACCCTCATCCCCGTGGTAAATGTCAGCGAGGTGCCCAACCTTATCCGGCAGGGCATTATTTCCGGTGGCATGATTCCCAAAATTGACTGCTGTGTGGAGGCAGTGCGGCGCGGGGTGAACCGGGCCCATATCATCGACGGGCGGCGCACACACGCGATTCTGGTCGAGATGTTTTCGGACAGCGGCATTGGCACCATGTTTTTATAAACCGCACGATGGACCTCAACCCCAAGACAGGTTGCGTGCGGCATTCAATCAAACATACGATATTTTGCGATACATTTTAAAATGTCAGCACGGTCGTTTTATCAGTATAAGAAAAGAACAAGGAGTGATTCCCATGGATTTCACACAAACCAAAGCGGATTATGACCAATATGTCATGCATAGCTACGGCCGTTTTGATGTAGCACTGGCAAGCGGCAAAGGTGCGACGGCTACCGGTGTGGACGGGAAGACCTATATCGATTTTGGCAGCGGCATTGGCGTCAACGCGCTCGGCTATGCCGACGAGGGCTGGGTCAAGGCCGTATCGGAGCAGGCTGCCAAGCTGGCACATATCTCCAACCTGTATTACAGCCCGGTGCAGGCGCAATGCGCCAAACTGCTCTGCGAAAGCAGCGGATTCTCTCGTGTGTTTTTCTGCAATTCCGGTGCGGAAAGCAACGAGGGTTTGATTAAGCTGGCGCGCAAATACAGCTTTGACAAGTACGGTAAAGGCCGTCATACGGTTGTCTGTCTGAAAAACTCGTTTCACGGACGTACCGTGATGACATTATCTGCAACGGGACAGGACGTGTTCCATAACTATTTCTTCCCGTTCAACGAGGGCTTCCGCTTTGTCGAAGCCAACGACACGGCAGCACTGGAAGCGGCCGTCACCGATGATGTTTGTGCTATTTTAATGGAAGCTGTGCAGGGAGAAGGCGGCGTCTACCCGCTGGAAAAAGCGTTCGTCGAAAAAGCTGCGCAGCTTGCCAAACAAAAAGACGTGCTGCTTTGCTTCGACGAAGTGCAGTGCGGCATCGGGCGCACCGGTCATTTGTTTGGATTTGAATATTTTGGCGTAAAGCCGGACGTTGTTTCTTGTGCCAAAGCGCTTGCCGGTGGTCTGCCGATGGCCGCGGTGCTCAGCGGTGAAAAATGCAAGGACACATTTACCCCCGGCACCCATGCCACCACTTTCGGCGGCACGCCGATCTGTTGCGCCGCCGCCATTGAAGTGCTCACGCGCGTATCCAAGCCGGAATTTCTGCAAAGTGTGCGCGAGAAAGCTGACTATATCCGTTCAGAATTGGAAAAACTGCCGGGTGTCCACAGCATCCGCGGGCTGGGACTGATGATTGGGTTCGAAGTAACCGGTGTGGACAGCAAGCAAGCCGCTGTGTTGGCGGGCGAACAAGGTCTGCTCATCCTCACCGCCAAAACAGCGCTGCGTATGCTGCCGCCGCTGGTCATCACCAAAGAGGAAATTGACAAAGGCCTTGCAATCCTCGCGGGGGTCCTCAATCACCTGCGAGCCAGCACCGCCCAATAATGCGACGGCAAAGCCGCACGCTGCATGTATGATACAGGAGGCAAATGCTCATGAAACATTTACTGAAACTGCTCGATCTGTCGTCACAGGAGATTCTCAACATCCTCAATCTTGGCGACCAGCTGAAATATGAACTCAAGCACGGGATTGCCCATCCGCGCCTTGCAGGCAAAACATTGGGTATGATTTTTGAGAAAGCATCCACCCGCACACGGGTTTCGTTTGAAACAGGCATGTACCAGTTGGGCGGACACGCACTGTTTCTAAGCTCCAAGGAGTCACAGATTGGGCGCGGTGAGCCGGTGCAGGATACCGCGCGCGTGCTGTCCCGCTACCTAAACGGCATTATGATCCGCACTTTTGCACAAGAAGAAGTGGAGAAACTGGCAGCCAACGCTTCTATCCCGATCATCAATGGGTTGACGGATTTTGCCCATCCCTGCCAGGTGCTGGCCGACTTAATGACGGTGCGGGAACACAAGGGCCGTCTGGAAGGGCTGAAAATGTGCTTCATTGGGGACGGCAACAACATGGCAAATTCCCTCATTGTTGGCGGGTTGAAAGTCGGGATGCAGGTTTCTGTCGCCTCGCCGCAAGGCTATGAACCGGATGCGGAGGTGCTTGCCTTCGCGGAGAAACACAGTGGGTTTGCGCTGGTGCATAACCCGCTGGAAGCCGCCAAGGATGCGGACGTTGTCATCACGGATGTCTGGGCATCCATGGGGCAGGAAGAGGAGGCAGCCAAACGCTGCAAAGCGTTTGACGGCTATCAAGTCAACCAGGAACTGATGGCGGTGGCAAAACCGGACGCAATGGTGCAGCATTGCCTGCCTGCGCACCGCGGCGAAGAAATCACGGCGGAGGTGTTTGAAGCGCATGCCGACGAGATTTTCGAGGAAGCCGAGAACCGCCTACACGCGCAGAAAGCCGTTATGGTTCTGTTGATGGGCTGACCCGCCGATTGGAGTCGGAATAAAGAGTGAGTGTTCAAAACAGTTCACTCCCAACAGTGTTTCCGTAAAAGGCAGGAAGAAATAAGACGATCCCAACCCTTCTGAAAAATGGTTGGGATCGTCTTGCTTTTTACAATTAAAAACTCAGAAAAATAAAACCATATTACAATACACCTCAGACAATGCCACTGGATGAATCCACAAAAAAGTTGTGTTTTTGCATGGATTTGTTATAATAGATATGAACGTTGCCTTTCCCTGTGAAGAAGTGTCCGCTTTGTCCGGCACTTCGGCTTGGGGGAACGTGGCAACCAAATGATTGCTGACCGTGTGGCTGTGTTCCCGCGCGGGAAGAAACGCTGAAGCTTTGTGCTTTTTGCGCCTTTTCCCAATGGGAAAGGGCGCTTTTTGTCGCGGCAGAGAAAGGAGCTTTCACTTGGAAGACAAACGTCTTGGCGTGGTGGGGATTGTAGTGGAAGATTTGGATGCGGCGGCACCGATCAACACGGTTCTGCATTATTATGCGGAACTGATTGTGGGGCGGATGGGCATCCCGTATCGGGAACGCGGGGTGTCGGTCATTTCCCTTATTGTAGACGGTGAAAATGACTTAATCAGCGCTATGACCGGCAAACTGGGGCGCATCCCCCATGTAACTGTTAAGACCGCATTGGCGAAAAGCCGCTCGGATGCGCCTTGATGCCTTTCGAACCATACCGTTTTACCTATGCAGTGGAGGAGTTTTAAAATGGATTCTGTCAAACAATACGAACAGGAAATGGCCGCCTACGACCGGCTGGACCATGATTTTATAGACGACGACAAGATCTGGTCACAACTGCACACGGCGGAAAAGCCAACCAAGGAAGCAGTGCGTGCAGTGCTGGAAAAGGCGAAAAAGACCATCCGCCTGGAACCGGAGGAAACCGCCATCCTGCTTCAGAACAACGACCCCGAAACGCTTACTGAAATGTACGCCCTGGCTAACCAACTCAAGCAGGAGGTTTACGGCGACCGTATCGTCTTCTTCGCACCGCTGTATATCAGCGATGAATGCGCCAACGACTGTAAGTACTGCGGGTTTCGCCGCAGCAACCACATGATGCACCGCAAAACATTGTCGATGGACGAAATTGAACAGGAAGTGCGCACAATGATCCGCGAGGGGCAGAAGCGCACGGTGCTGGTCTATGGGGAAGCGCCGTCTACCGGCATTGACTTCCTCTGCAAATCCGTTGAAAAGGTTTACAGCGTCAAAGAGGGGAACGGGGAGATTCGACGCGCCAATATCAATGCCGCGCCACTGTCTGTTCCCGAACTGCGCCGCTTAAAAGATGTGGGCATCGGCACATTTCAGGTATTTCAGGAAACATATCACCACGCAACCTACCGCAATCTGCATCCAGCCAATACTGTAAAAGGAAACTACCGCTGGCGGCTTTACGCCATGGACCGCGCGCTGGAAGCGGGGCTTGGGGATGTGGGTATTGGCGTGCTGTTTGGCCTGTACGACTGGCGTTTTGAGGTCATGGCGCTGCTGTACCACACCATTCATTTGGAACAGACATTCAACGGCGTCGGACCGCATACCATTTCTTTCCCGCGTATCACGCCCGCGACCGGCACGCCGTTCTCTGACCATCCGGAATATGCGGTCAGCGACGCGGACTTTAAAAAACTGGTTGCCATCATCCGGCTGTCTGTGCCATATACCGGCATGATCTGTACGGCGCGCGAAACCAAGGAAGTGCGGGACGCGGTGCTGCCGCTTGGCGTTTCACAAATCGACGGCGGCACCCGTATTGGTGTAGGCGGCTACGGGCGCAAAGATGCCAATGCGTTGCCTGACAAGGAACAGTTTTCACTGGGCGATACTCGTTCACTGGACGACGTGGTATTGGAAACAGGCGCCATGGGCAATATTCCGTCATTCTGTACGGCCTGTTATCGCGCCGGACGCACCGGTGAGGAATTTATGGGATTGGCCAAGTCCAAATTTGTACACCATTTCTGTATTCCAAACGCGATGTTCACATTCAAGGAGTACCTGCTTGATTACGCAAGCCCAGAGACACGCAAGAAGGGCGAACAAATCATTGCCGACCATTTAGAGCGTTTCAAAGGTGAACCAATCTACGATACGATACGGGACAATCTACAGCGGTTGGAAAATGGGGAACGCGATCTGCGGGTTTGATAAACGGCAATCTCCCCATATAAAAAGCCGAGGCGGTCAGCACCCCTAAAAAGGTGTTGGCCGCCTTGGTCTTTTATGGCTATCCATTTAACTTTGCATGGCTTTGGCTTTTTCCTGCGAAAGGTGATACAGCAAAGCGTGCTGCGGGTCTGATTTGCCCTCTCCCAAATAGACGCTTGCCGGAATATTTTTGCCGCTTTCCGCCGCCCATGCATAGATTTGCATATTGGGATTATCATGGCTGGTACCGCCGCTACGGCGAGAAGAGGACAGTCTTGAAGTCCGCTGCGTTGTATTGTGCTTGTCAGCTGCATCAGCGGCACGGTGGCCGGTGATGTACGTCTTGATATTGGAAAGACCGACTGGTGCGGAAGTACTCAAAAAATACCGCACTTTCCCATTCGCCACCAGCGACTGAAACGCATGAAACGTGAGGATGGGGTTGGTGCCGTTAAAACCGCCAATAGCCATGACCGGTCTGCCAGTATCGATGATGAGTGTTTCCGCGAGGGGGGCGCTTGGCACGGCAGCCAGATAGGTCGCACCATCTTGATGCTGCTCAAGATAGGTTTCCAACCTCTGATAATATGTGGACGGTTTGGGGTCCGCTGTCTCGCCCTTCATCCGCTTTACCATATAGGAAACAGAGGGGAATTGTACGCCATGCTGATTGCGCAGCAATGCCGGCCCCGCCGCCGCATCCGATCCGCTCACATGCACAAGCACCGTAGTGAACGACCACATAAACGGCGCTGCCAACAAGCAGACCAACGCCAAGCCTACCCCGCCGAGAAATATGCGCGGCCGCATCCAGCGCGCACGGAAACGGCACAAGAGCAGCAGCGCTGCCGCCAAAACAATACAGACGGCATCCAGCGGCCAGAGCACACGAAACCATGCGGGATAATGCGCGATGAGGGTCAAGTGAAAAACGGCACTTAGGATAAGCCCGGCCGGCAGAAACAGCGACTTCCACCACTTATTCTGTTGCAGTGCCAGCTTGACCGCACAGGAAAGACCGATGCCAGCCAGTGCGGCAAGCCCAGGTGCTATCACATTGAGATAATACCGGTGTGTCAACCCCTGACAGAAACTGAAAAACACCACTGTTACGGCCGACCAGCCGCCCCAGAGCAGCAATGCAATGATTTTGGACTGCCGCCGCTCCTTTTCCACCCCCAGTATGTAAACGAACGCCGCCGCCGCACCCACAACGGCAAGCGGTAGAAACCAGCCGATCTGCTCGCCCACGTACAAGTCAAACATACGCAGGAAGCCGGGCGCATCGCGTTGCAAGGTGCCGCCGTTCCTGTTTGCACGATCATCTACCACATTAAAGCGCTTCGGCGACATGGAAATCCCATCCGCACGACGCCGATCCAACTTGCTGTCCATCGATGGCCTCCCTTGAGCAAAGACACGGTTCAACCCGTTATACCCAAAAGTAAGGTTCATCTCCGTATTGTCCGCACTGCTGCCCACATAAGGACGGTCGGCGGCGGGGGTAAGGTCAACCGCCTGTACCCAGCAAAACGACACCACTACTAACACTGCTGCCGCCATGGCAAGATGCAGTGCCTTGCGCCGCCACCGGATGCCGCGCGCGCATAGGTACACCAGCACGCATGCCGGCAGAATCAGATAAGCCACCAGCATCTTGGTATTAAAACCCACACCTACGCAGACGGCTGTGAGCAGAAAATAGCGGATACGACCGGTCTCGGCGGCAAGCGTAACAGTCCACGCCGTCAGCACCAACACCAACACCAACATGGCGTCAGGGTTATTCGAGCGTGCCGCCGCGATGAAAATTGGCGTGATAGCAAGCAAGATGGCAGACAACCACCCCGCCGCAAACCCAAATGCCTTTTTAACCAGATGATACAGGATGAGAACGGAACCTGCGGCTTCCAGCGCTTCCGGCAGCAGCAGTGTCCAGCTGTGGAATCCAAATGCTTTCGCAAATGCCGCTTCCACCCAAAATGCCACCGGCGGCTTATCAATATTGACAAATCCGGCGGAATCGAAAGAGAGAAAGAAAAAGTTATGCCAGCTGGTGGTCATGCTTTTGACGGCCGCCGAATAATATAGATTGCCATACCCGTCCTGTGCAAAATTGTAAAAGCTCAAACCAAATGCCAGCAAAACGGCTAAAGCCGCCAGAATGATCCGGACAATTTGTTTCCGGCTCCATCGTCCGCGCAGTCTGTACTCCATTCTGTAAAACCCCTTCAATCCCTTTCAAACATACTTATAAAGCGCAATAGCGCCGATTTACAAGATAACACAGAATTGTGGCAAATGTGTGAATAAGCATATCGGCAGCCCATTTTGGAAAATACAAAAGCAGACTGTGCCCCCGTGCGCGGATATGGTATAATAGAGCAATAAACCGAAAAGAAACGAGTGAAGCACATGGCGTTGCGGGACGCAAAACGAATCGTGGTCAAGGTGGGCACATCAACGCTCACCTATTCAAACGGCAGATTGCATATCCGGCGCATTGAGAAGCTGGTACGGGTGCTCTCGGATTTTAAGAACAGCGGCAAAGAGATCATCTTGGTCACTTCCGGCGCCATCGGCGTGGGCGCGGCACGGCTCAAACTGCCGGAGCGGCCGCGCGAGACCCAAATGATGCAGGCCGCCGCCGCCGTGGGGCAGGTGGAGTTGATGTTCCTGTATGAAAAGCTGTTCTTGTCCTACGGGCAGGTAGTGGCTCAAATATTGATGACGCGCATCATCACCGACCATGACAACACGCGGCAGAACCTGATCAATACATTCAATTCCCTGCTTTCGCTCGGCGTCATCCCGGTAGTCAATGAAAATGACTCAGTGGCGGTCGAGGAAATCGAGGAGGAAGCAGTGGCGTTCGGCGGGAATGACACGCTTTCCGCCATAGTCGCCACTTTGATCCAGGCCGACGCACTGGTGCTGTTGAGCGATATCGAGGGCCTGTATGACAAAGATCCGCGCGAAGCGGCGGATGCACGGCTCATCCCGGTGGTCGAATCGGTGGACGCGCGTATCCTTGCATTGGCGGGCGGAGCGGGTTCACCGCTCGGCACCGGCGGCATGGTCACCAAACTGGAGGCCGCCGAACTGGTAACGCAAAGCGGTATCGACATGGTCATCATGGACGGGGCCAACCCCGAAAAACTATATGAATTGTTCGATGGGAAACAGGTGGGCACCTATTTCCCCGCAAAAACCCAGACAGGAGGGAACCCGGCATGACAATACAGGAAATGGGAACCCGGGCGAAGGCTGCCGCCCACGTGCTCGCGGCGGCCTCATCCGGGCAAAAGGAGAAAGCGCTGCTTGCCATCGCGGCGGCGCTCCGCGCACAGGAAGCCGAAATCCTTCAAGCGAACACGGAAGACGTAGCCGAAGGCAGGCAGAACGGGTTGACCGAAGCACTGCTCGACCGGCTGACCTTGACACATGAACGGTTGGGAGGCATTGCGGCAGGTGTGGAGCAAGTTGCCAACCTGCCTGACCCCATAGGCAAGCTGGATGCGGGTTGGACACGTCCGAACGGTCTGCGCATCCTCAAGACCCGCGTACCGCTTGGCGTGGTGGGCATCATCTTCGAGGCGCGCCCGAACGTCACAGTGGATGCCGCCAGCCTTTGTCTTAAATCCGGAAATGCCTGCATCCTGCGCGGTGGAAAAGAAGCCATCCGCTCCAATCTGGCCTCCGCACGGGTGATGCGCAGCGCCTTACAGGAAGCCGGGCTGCCCGCCGACTGCATCCAGGTGGTGGAAGACACGTCACGCGACAGCGCCACCGCACTCATGCAGTTGAACGGATATCTGGACGTACTCATCCCGCGCGGCGGGGCGGGACTGATTCAGAGTGTTGTGCACAACGCCACTGTTCCGGTCATTGAAACCGGCGTGGGCAACTGCCATGTGTTCGTTGACGAGAGCGCGGATGCAGATATGGCAGCGCAAATCATCTTTAATGCCAAGGCGCAGCGCCCATCGGTTTGCAACGCGGCAGAAACACTGCTGGTGCACAAAAACATCGCGGTCGCGTTCCTGCCCAAAGCGAAAGCACTGCTGGATACCAAGCACGTCGAATTGCGTGGAGACGAAACCGTGCAGGCGATTCTGGGCTCGACGGTAAAACCCGCCGTGGAAGACGACTGGGCAACCGAGTTCTTGGATTATATTCTCGCAGTGAAAGTGGTAAACAGTGTGGATGAAGCCATCGCACACATCACGCGGTTCGGCTCCGGCCACAGCGAATGCATTGTCACCGAAAGCTATGCCAACAGTGAGCGTTTCATGCGGGAAGTAGACGCGGCAGCCGTTTATGTGAATGCATCGACCCGCTTTACCGACGGCGAAGAATTCGGGTTTGGCGCAGAGATTGGCATCTCCACCCAGAAGCTGCACGCGCGTGGCCCTATGGGACTTACTGAACTCACGACGGTGAAATATCAGATCTACGGCTCCGGTCAGATTCGCTAAAGGGACCGGTATGACGCGGCTGCGCACCGTCCGGCGTCATCCACGGCGCAGACGGAACCGCGTGAGCTTGTTTGGATCGGCAATGGTGTTAACCGGCGCGGCGATGTTGTTTGTAGCGTTCGCCTGTGTCGGCAGCATAGGGAATCGCACGGCGGTGCATGGCACTTCGTCTGCATCCGTGCAGGGTGCGGCCACTTTAGAGCAGTACCTTACGCCGGTAGTCGCGCAAGACCCCAAACCATTCGCCAGCCTCGCTCATGCGGATCGGGAATGGATGTTGAAAACAGCAATCTGGTTTGCCGCCCAACAAAATCGGTATGCCTACACATCGGACAACCGGGAAACCATACCGGCTGACCGTGTTTTATCCGTTTACCGTACATTTTTTGGCAAGGATGCCAAGCCGCAGTTCCACACGTTTACTGTGGACGGTGTTGCCTATGTTTACCGCGCAGACACGCAGGTATACGACGTACCGGTCACCGGACAGAAAAATGTTTATACACCGCATGTCACACGGGTTATGCGGCAGGACACGCTTACTGTTGTCACGGTCGGATATATCCCCAGCGCCGGGTGGACACAGCGACCCGACGGCACAGTCGTGCCGCCCGCACCGGTCAAAACGATGCGGTATACCCTGCAAGGGGACGGCCCGGCATATACCATCTTAGCGGTGCAGCACACATAGCATGACGGCATAACAAGCCCAAAGGGCCGGCGGTATATACCGCCGGCCCTTTGGGTTATATGATGCTGGAACCAATTTACACTTCGGCATACAGCGCGGCAATGCGCTTCTGTGCGTCTTCGTTTTCCAGAAAATCCGCAAATGTCGTCTGCTTATCATAAATGCCTGCGGGCGTCAGCTCTATGACGCGATTGGCAATTGTCTCAACAAACTCCAAGTCATGCGAGGTAAAGAGCATCGTGCCGGGAAACGCTTTCAACCCCTCATTGACTGCGGTAATGGTCTCCAAGTCCAGATGGTTGGTGGGATCGTCCAGCAACAGCACATTGGCCCCGGAAAGCATCAGCTTTGAAAACATGCAGCGCATTTTTTCACCGCCCGAAAGCACATGCGCTTTTTTCAACGCATCGTCACCGGAAAACAGCATCTTCCCCAAAAAACCGCGCACATAGCTTTCATGCTTGTCTTCTGAATATTGGCGAAGCCAGTCGATCAATGTCAAATCGGGATCTTCAAAATAGGCAGTCACATCACGCGGCAAGTAAGACTGTGAGGTGGTTACGCCCCATTTGAAACTGCCGCTATCCGGCTCGACTTCACCCATCAGAATCTGGAAAAGCAGCGTGCGTGCCAGTTCGTTGCGGGAAGAAAGCACGATTTTATCGCCTTTGTTGACCGTAAACGACACATCATGCAACAGCTCCACACCGTCCACCGTCTTGCTGATGCCTTGAACCGATAAAATATCTTTCCCGGCCTCGCGTTCCGGCGTGAAGCCGACATAGGGATAGCGCCGCGATGACGGCCGGATATCGTCCAGCGTGATCTTATCCAGCAGCTTTTTCCGCGAAGTTGCTTGCTTGGCCTTGGATGCATTGGAACTAAACCGCTCAATGAATGTTTGCAGTTCCTTGATTTTTTCCTCCTTTTTGCGGTTCTGCTCGGCAAGCAGCCGTTGGGCCAACTGGCTCGATTCATACCAGAAGTCATAGTTGCCGACCACAAGATTCATTTTCCCGAAATCAATATCGACCATATGTGTGCAGACTTTATTGAGGAAATGACGGTCATGCGAAATAACAATGACGGTGTTCGGATAATCCAGCAAAAAGTTCTCCAGCCAGGTGATGGCCGCAATGTCCAGATGGTTGGTCGGTTCATCAAGCAGCAAGATGTGCGGATTGCCAAACAGCGCCTGTGCCAGCAAAACTTTGACCTTCTCGTTTCCATCCAGTTCCTGCATGGTCTTGCCGTGCAGAGATACGTCCACACCCAAACCGGTCAACAACCGTTCTGCATCGGATTCGGCATTCCACCCATCCATCTCCGCAAATTCACTTTCAAGCGCGGCGGCTTTTTCCCCGTCCTCCTCGCTGAAATCCGGTTTGGCGTACAATGCATCCTTTTCCTGCATAATATCGTACAGCCGTTTGTGACCCATAATCACCGTCTGCAACACCGTGAATCGGTCAAACTGGAAATGATCCTGCTTCAAAACCGCAAGGCGTTCGCCTGTTGTTACGATGACCTCACCGCTGGAAGGGGACAGTTCCCCCGAAAGGATCTTAACAAAACTGGTTTTGCCAGCGCCGTTCGCGCCGATTACGCCATAACAATTGCCCGGCGTAAATTTCAGATTGACATTGTCAAATAACTTTTTGTCTTGAAAGGCCAAACTGACATTTGAAACAGTGATCATTAAAGAATCCTCTCTTCGTTCATACGAAAATACGGGCGTTGCATGCAATACGATAAAAATCGGGCGGAAATCGCATTGAAACGGTTTTCACCCGATGATCTCGGCTTTAATCCAAAGACGGTTTAGACAGATTCCCAGTCAAAAATAATGCCTTCAGTAAGCGCCAATTTTTCTAAAAACAACCGCAAAAGTTTGTGCTACTAAATAAACGTCTCCCCCAAAAGAGTGCTTTTCAAAGTAGCGCACATCAAGTTGCACTCTTTCGGCGTATGTGGTTGTACTTCGCCCGTTTACTTGCCACATCCCAGTCAAACCCGGTCTAACGCCTAAATAGGCATACACATCTTCTTTATAATGTTTCAGTTCATCCACCACCACCGGGCGCGGACCCACCAAACTCATATCGCCTTTTAATATATTAAAAAGTTGTGGCAATTCATCTAAACTAGACCGGCGGAGAAAGCCTCCAAATGGAGTGATGCGCGGGTCTCCCGTCAATTTTCGTTCCTTTATATATTGGTCATATTGCTTAGGAGAAAGATGCCTTCGAAGATTTTCCGCACCGTCGACCATCGTTCGAAATTTGTAAATGGTAAACAGTTTACCATTTTTTCCAACCCGCCTTTGCCTAAAAATAACCTTTCCCGGCGATGTAGTCCTTATGCATATGGCAATCATCAGCATCGGAATAAAACAAAGGACGATGGTTGTCAATGCGCAGGACACATCAAACACCCGCTTCGTAAATGCATATATGCTATCTGATAAAACTGACTTTTGGGGAACAGCAGAATGGTCATTGTGGGATATCCCCTGTATAAGAACACGGTCCTTATGTACGGTCACATCTTCCCCCATTACTTTTTCCCTTTAAATGCCGCAGTCTTGCATTTTTCAAATCCGCCACGCGAACCGGCTCTCTTGGTTTCTGCGTCATTTATATGCGTCCGCATAGTCTTTGTATTTGTAGTAACCAAATGCATATTTACTGCTTTTCTTTGCATCAAACGCATTAAAGACGCATCCAACAATCTTTGCATTAACATTTTTCAAATTATTCTGCGCCTGCAGGGCAACATCCGTCGATGTGTACTTTTGTTTTAAAACAAAAATTACGCCATGCACCAGTTTAGATGCCAGCGCAGCATCTGTTACGACAGAAACAGGCGGCGAATCAATCAAAATATAATCAAATTTTTGCTCCAGGCGATCCATCAAATGCCGCATCCGGTCGGAGCCAATCAGTTCCGCCGGATTTGGCGGAATCGGACCGGACGTCAAGACATATAGATTAATATCGCTCAGATAGACTATGCAATCATCCTCACTTTTTTGATCGGCTAGAACAGAGGAAACGCCGCTGCGCACATCCTTGATTTTCAAATTGTTCTTAATCATAGGCTTGCGCAGATCCAAGTCAATCAGTAAAACCTTTTTCTGACTCTCCGCCAGTGTGATCGCAAGATTGATCGCAACCGTACTCTTTCCCTCGCCGGGGATAGAACTGGTAATCAAGAACTTTTTACACACCGCATCTATCGGAAAAAACTGGAGATTTGTGCGTAGCACCTTATAGGCTTCAATAAATTGAAAAGGAGCGTTCCCGGAAGACAACAGCACGTCTTGTGAAATTGCTTTTTTTTCTCGCCTTAAAGCCATGATTGTCGTCCCTCCTATTCTTTGGTATTGATAATCGGAATCACCCCGATAACACTGATTCCCAGACGATCTTCAACGTCTTGATCTGAATCAAACGAATTATCAAGCAAATCCCGCACCAAGATCACAATGAAAGCTCCAATGAAACCGATTAACAGACCGCCTGCAGAAAACAATGCGATATTCGGAAAAACAGGCTTAAGTTCCAATTTTGCAGCCGAAACAACTTCCACCGAGCCGGCCTTAACCGTCTTGATGATAATATCGGGTGCAACACGTGCGATATCGTTTGCTATATTTTTAGACATTTGGGGATTCTCGTCCCTGACTGTGATTTTGAGAACCTGTGTCTGATTCACGCCCTCAACGGTGATGCGCTTTGACAACGCATTGGCGTCTGTATTGAGATTCAAGTCCGATATGACCTGATCGAGCACTGTATCGCTTTCCAAGATGACGGAATACGTGTTGACAAGTTCCTGCGCAGTCGTCAACTGGTCGTTCGTGATGGTAGTCGCTGTATTTTGTGTGTTTGCAGCATTGACCACCAGCATGGTACTTGAGGCATACTGCGGTGCAATCAGCCATTTAGAAAAGCAAAAGCCAACAGCCATACCTAATACGGCGACAACCAGGACCAACCGCCAGCCTTTTTTCAATATCATAAGAATACGTTTTAAATCCAACTCTTGCGAAGCAGTCTCAGCCGTTTCGTTCAAAAAAATACCTCCAAAACTTTCATTATCGATGCTATGCAGTCTGGGATAAAAGGCGCATCCCCGCGCGTTGATTTTCACAAGCAGTGGATCCCCACGCAGAAGCTTTATATATCCACTAAACCGCAAACATTACTTATTATAATGATTTTGCTGTAGAATTTCAATAGGAGAAGCGATAATTATGGTGGTTTAATAG
>NZ_JBDNLG010000025.1:0-29712 GCF_047718355.1 Ethanoligenens sp. | reverse complement strand
GATATCATGTATATGTTGGGGGTCTGCTCTTTTCCACGCTTTTCCGGTAATGTATATCGCCCGTGCACGATGCTGTATTTTCCCTTGAAGCACGCTCTAATCCCCGAATCGACGATGAGTATTCTAAGGCAGCGCGAAATTGTGCATGATCAACGTTTCGGTGAAGCGCTGCGTATCACTTTGAATCATTTAAATGAAAAGAACTTTTATGCGTTCAATCCATCGTTTGATACGCCCGCAGCAAACCGGTAACCCTTTTGAAAGTTCATTGTACCTTCCCTGGCACCGTGCTCACAAGATGCGTGCGATCTTGACGTCGGAAGCACCGCTCGCTCGCATATAGGCGATAGGGCACCGTGCTTACAAGGTGCGCGCGGTCTTGACGGTTACCTATCACTCACAGCCCCTTTACTAATTAAATAATTTACGATATCCGTATACCCTCCTGCATTGGCATTTTCCAGAGGGGTCATTCCGTTTGCTTCTCCATTAACATCGGCACCGTGCTCGACCAAAAATTTGACAGATTCAAAATTTCCAAATTGACAAGCAATTCCCAACGCAGTATCTCCTTGAAACTTGACATCCTGATTAATACCCAAACTTAAAAAGTACTGCAATATGCTAGGTTGGTCTTTCATCGCAGCTGCCTGCATAGCAAGATTAATATCTTCTTTTGGATAACCGGAGTCTAACAGCAGTTTGACCATGTTCAAATCCCCATTACCAGAAGCACTCCAAAGAACATCAGAGCTTCTAAAAGTAAGTTTGGGTGTCACCTTTGCGCCTGCTGACAATAATATTTGTGTAGTGTTAATTTTGTCGTTTACAACTGCTAACTCAAGTGGCGTATACTGATCATGATTTTGAGTTTCCAAACTAAGTTGCTTTGAAATCAAGTATTGCAAAGTATCCGCATTCCCTGACTTTGCAGCTATTGCTAAAAGCGTATTTCCATCACCATCGCTCACATGGATATTAAAACCAGCTTGCAAAAACTGCTCTACAGTGTTTGGGCTACCAAATGCAACTGTATAAAAGAGCACTCGATTTTTTTCATTATTTGAAATTTGCCCTGTTGAAAGTAATGATAATACTTCTGAAGAATTCCCTAAAATTGCAGCCTCGTATGCACGTGAGAGCCCAGATTTTTGTCCAGAAGCAAGTAATAGCTTTAGATTATCTTGAATGAGATTGTATTTACAATAGCCATCATTATTATAGCCCTTTAGCGCCGAGCCAAATGTCCTCGGAGTGATTTTTGCTCCATTGCCAATTAAAAATGTTTGGAGTTGACTTATTGTCAAATCATCTTCAGCATTTGACGTAGTTGCTCCAAAAAACACATTATCTAAAGCTGTATAGCCGTCTTTACCAGTTGCATTAATTTTTGCTCCATGGTCTAAAAGAAGTTGGCATAGCTTTTTGTCATAAATACGAGCCGTGTAGAATATCAACGGGTTTCCTTCAGCGTCTTTACAATTGGCATTTGCTCCATTTTGAATTAACCACCGAGCAGTATTCAAGCTGTATAAATAGCAAGCTATTCTAAAAGGGTTTTTTTCAAAGCCACCCCAATCGCTTACCTCATGCAAATTTCCGGACAATTTATTAATATTGGCTCCGTCATGAACTGCTTTTTGTACTCCATCTACGTTTCCGATTCGTATGCTTGCTAACAAACTAGCATCGCTGTTTTTTGGTTTAGCAATAGGCAAATCCAAAGATGCACAAGAGGACAAAATCATGCTTGCTGATAGTATCATTGTAACAACATACTTAACTTTTGACATCCCAACCACCCCTATTATTACCATGTGAAGGACAAATGCCTTCCCCCCAAAAATACCATATACACTCAAAATTTACAAGCGCCGAATTTATAACAACGATGACCGCGAAGATTTTGGACCAATCAAGCGCGGCCTCAATAACAAAAAAGACAGCCAGCGTAATAACCTTTAAGGCTTCCCCGTTTCATGTTGCTACATGCCGCTGAACCGCCAAGAGGCCGGGCTTTTCTTCCGGCTAGTATCCAAACGCTACGAACACGCCAACATTATCCTTGCTGCCTGCATACGTCCATCTCCACACACTGCTCATAGCAAACGGCGGAGGCACGCCATCCGCGCCTCCGCCGTTTGCTATCTGACTACCCAAATCAATCGTTCTATATTATTACTACCCTATATACGGTAGATTTGCTGATTCCAAATTCTTTGGCGGCGCCTCGCACTGTGGACTGGTGTGCGATGATATACTCGCCCAGTTCCACAGCCCGTTCCTCCACAATGCTTTTCACTGAAAAGCTCCCTCATGTGTTTATATCGCTACATGTATATGTACGGGGACGGCAAGTATGTGGAAAATCGCTCCTATACAGTGATAACCCGATCACATAGCTCACGGCATACTTACAGCAATGCAGACCAATTGGGCAATGCAAATAACTCGTGCCCCATGTTACAATTCTTCCGGCTCTGGACAGCTGTGTATATATGTCAGCACATCGTGCAAAGATGCGGCTGCAAGCGCAATACAGGTGTCTGCGGCTCCATAATACATCTTGATTTTTCCACTAGCTTTATTCAATATCCATCCACAAGGAAAAACGACGTCCCGCACATCTCCTTCTTTTTCATAATGCTCACGCGGGCCAAAAATCCACTCATCACTTCGACGCAGGACTTTATTGGGGTTCTCCAGATCCAGCAAGGCTAGGCCGAGCCGATAGAGGGCGCCAGATGCCGTCTGCCTGACACCATGATAGAGAATCAGCCATCCTTCCGTCGTCTCCAGCGGTTGGGCGCAAAGACCCACTTTGTTGGCGTCCCACCAGCCACCTTTGCGCGCATTAATCAGAATTTGATGATTTCCCCAATATTTTAAATTATCGGACTCCGAAATCCAAATATGGGCACCAAGCTCAATAGGACGGTGAATGATCAACCACTTTCCCCCAAACTTTCTGGGGAAAAGCGCAGCGTCCTTATCCTCTGGCGGCATAATGGAGCCAAGCCGTTCAAACGTCTGGAAATCAGATGTCAGAGCCATACACACAGTAGGACCGGATTCTGAATAACCTGTGTAAACCACCGCATATCGCTCCAGCTCTTCTATATAAGTAATTCTGGGGTCTTCCACCCCCCACGCTTCTTCCGGATATGACGGATCGGACTCCAGCGTGGGCGTTTTATCAATGGTCCAATTGCTAATGCCGTCTTCGCTGATGGCCTTTGCCAGATGCGAAAATCCTCTGCGGTCCTCCACTCGGGCGAGTAGAAGTACCTTGCTGTCAAACATTGTTGCGGCGGGGTTAAAGACCGTATTAACCGAATACGGCCAGTCTTTTGCTGTCAAAATCGGATTGTAGCAATAGCGCGTAAAAATTTCTCTAAATGTATTGTCCTCTGTTTTGAGTTTAGTTTCAAAGTGATTCATAGAACGGTTCATCTCCAATAACAGACGGTCAAATAGTCATCGATCCTGCGGCTCCTATCCCGCTTTTAGAACATCATCAACAGCGGTTTTCCCAGAAACATGGAACATCCGAGAGATGTGGACAAAAGCACCATATCTCCTGCATTCAGTTTGTATTTTCCTATTTAGCAGAAAGCTCTGCATTTTCTGTTATATTCATACAAACAAGAAATGTGCTTGCGCCCGTCTGTGTGGAATAGGTACCGTCCAATCAAAATTATCATCGGCTCAAATAGTCTTGAAGCTTCAGATACGCAATCCAATAAGACACAAGGCTTTCCGCACCCTGGTTGCGGTTAATCTGATCACCATTGGTACCATCATAGCATCCTCCGGTGTCGAGGTCGACCATACAAATCTTTTGCGCGTTGTTACCCAGGTACCACGAAAAACAGGTGCGTGCCTTTTCAAGATAGCTGGCATCACCAGTCATCTTATATGCTGTAAGATAGGCCAGCACACCGCCGCACGGTTCGACCGGCTGCTCATCGTAACGGGCGGGCCTCCCGCCTTTTTTCAGCCAGCCATGGCATCCGATTGCATGAAAATGGCCGTGTTCAGTAGTTTTGCTTTCAAGAAACCCAAGGCTCTCCAGCCCTATCTCTTGCCATTCGGCTACATTCAAAATCCGGGCAACCCGCATCATGGCTCGCGGCAAGACAAAGTTGCAGTAGGTCATCTCATTTTCAAACCATTGCCATGACTCGACCTGATGCGAACGATATGCATCTGCGAGCAATGTGCCTAACTTGCACAGTTCATCCTGATAAGGGCTGCCTTTTCCCAAAAAGCTGAGTGCGACAGCCGCATAAGCCCCCGCCCGCAGAAAACGGAGCGACTGGCAATGCGGTATAGCACGCGCCAATTGCATTTGCAGCATATTCCGTATGGCGCGAGGTGTAGACTCCCGTGAAAGCGTATAGCAAATGGCCCACAGGCAGCGTCCAAAACAGTCCTCCGATCCCATTTCCTCCAAAAAATCGCGGTTATATCCCATAAAATTACGGAAAGTCCCATTCTTGTTCTGCGCATAACACAAGAAAGCAGCATAACGATAAAGTAGAGCGGCATAAGCCGGTTTCCGCTCTCTTTCGTAGAGCAGCGATGCCATAATAAGCGCCCGTGCATTATCATCGGTGGTGTATCCTTCATTCGGGTCGGGCACTCCGTCTATTGCGTGCTGAAACATCCCGGTGTCGTCAGTCATTCGGAAGATATGGTCTGTACTGCAAGGTATCACCGTATTCAAACAGCATGCCTCCCCGGGGCAGTCTGCCATAATATTTCTTCAAAAAGTGTGCGGTATTGTTCCGCCACATTGGGCCAAAGCATTTGGGTACCGAACCGGAGCGTGCGCTGTTCCATTTTTCTTTTTTCCTCTGGATGTTCCAAGACGTATGTGATCTGTTTTGCAAGCGAATCCACATTGCCAAACTCCGCAAGCAGCCCTCTGCCATCGGCAAGCATTTCTTTTGCATATTGGTACGGTGTCGACACAATCACGCGGCCGTACCCCACGGCATATGCCAGGGTGCCGCTGACAGCCTGCTCTTTTCCAAGATACGGAGTCATATACACATCGGAAAGCTGCAAATACCGGATAATCTCGTCCTTTGTCAAGTAGCGATTGACAAACCTTACATTGTCGCAAAGGTGCAGCTGCTTGACCTGATCTTCAAGCGATTCCCGATAAGTCTCGCCGGATTGTTTCTGTACAGCCGGATGTGTCTGTCCCAGAATAAGATACAGAACATCTTTATGGGTTTGCACCACTTTCGCAATCGCTTCAATGCCGTACTCGAGACCCTTGCCAGGGCTAAGCAGCCCAAAGGTGCTGACCACAGAACGGCCTGCCAGTTCAAATTTCTGTTTTAATTCATTTCTGGGCTCCCGTTGACGCATTGGCACACCGTGATGAATAACCGCGATCTTTGTACCGTCAATACGATAGACATCCTTTAAGATGTTAACCGTGTTCTGCGCCATCGTGACCACTTTCTGGGCCTTTTGACCCAGCACATTTAAAATCTGCCGTTGTTTTTCACTGGGGGAGGAAAGCACTGTGTGGAGTGTAACGACAAACGGAATCTGCAAATGCACGATGAAAGCCAGCAAATAGTCTCCGTCCTTACCGCCGTAAATACCATATTCATGCTCAACCACCAGCAAGTCTATGGCGGCATGATTCACTTCTTGCGCTATCTGTAGATAACTCGCCTTATTCTGTTGGTCAATCTCAAACAGCACCTGTGCGTCATACTGATCGTGCGCATTGCTCATAGCAATGACTTTGATATTTGGGGTTTCTGGCAACTTGCCGAGTTCTGTGACAAGATCCTGTGTAAATGTGGCAATACCGCAGGCTCGCGGTGGATATGTGCTCAAAAATGCCAATTTCATCTTATGTGAGTCGATCAAACGAATGCCCCCTAAAGCACGCTTAAAAAAGCGATTGATTCTAACCATTCCATCTGAAAACGCAGTCTATAAATTCCACACGCCCATCGATTAAATGTTTCTATTTTAAAATAAAATTTCCAGATTCGGAGTGCTGTTGATTAAGCACGTAACGCAGCTGTTTAACACCATTGCGGCAGCGTGATAAGCCATATTGTTTCAGCCATATTTATTCCACGTATTATTTATCTCGGGAGATGCGCCTCACCTGCTTTGCTTTTGAAAGACTTAAGTGGTACATTCTCAGAATTTTCCGGTACAACTTCACCAGCCGGAACAGCGGTTTGACTGACGACGGCACCCTTTCCAACCACAACATGGCTCCAAAGAACACTATGGCTCACATGGGCTCCTGTGTGAATGCTTGTATTATCCCCAATGACTGCATATGGACCAATCACTGCATGTGGGTCGATTTTAACATGGTCTCCAATATACACTGGTTGCGTGATATGCACCGTGCTGTCCATATCCGGCAGTTTTACAGGCGCGATGTTTCCATTCGCTCTCTGCACATCAGAAATTATATATTTTCCCATAAAAACATCCCTGTGCGCCCGCAAATATTTCTCAGGTGTTCCAATGTCCATCCAATATGAGCAACCGTCATAAACGGCAATCCGATACCCCTTCTCCAACAGATGTGGAAATACCTCGCGTTCTACGGACACCGGCCGGTCGGACATAATCTCTTTTAAAACCCATGGCTCAAACACATAGATACCCGCGTTGATAAAATGCGACCGAATCTCGCTGGCCTTTGGTTTTTCTTTAAAAGAAGTGGCATACCGATTGTCATTATATTCAATAACACCATATGCAGATGGGTTTTTTACAGTCGTAACAGCAATGGTAACCGCCGCTTCTTTCGATCGATGAAATCGAATCAGATCGGCAAAATTCATATCACAGAGAATATCCGCATTGAAAATTAAAAAAGAACCGTCAACGCAACTTGCCGCATTGTTGATGGCGCCACCGGTACCAAGCGGCACATCCTCTTTGACATAGGTAATGGAAAGACCAAATTTTTCACCATTTCCAAAATACCGTTGGATGTAGTCAGCCTTATAGCAAGTGCTGAGAATAATGTCTTTGATACCATAATGCCTCAACGTTATCATATTGCGTTCCAGCATCGGTCGGTTCATTAACGGCACCATCGGTTTTGGCAGATGGTCGGTCAACGGACGAAGCCTGGTGCCCATACCTCCGGCAAGAAACAATGCTTTCATATCTGTTTGCTCTCCTTTTTCTTCTGAATGCAAGCGCTCACAACAGCATTTATATGTAGATATAAACTAAAAAGCTTGCGGCAAAAGCAGGTATTAGCACTCTCAAATTAAAAGTGCTAATACCTAATTATACCACAAGGTTTACATAAGTCAAGAATACACGTATTATGTAAACTAACGACTCTTTCTATTTCTCTCTTGTACGTACTTGCTGTTCTAAAGGGAGCTGTGTATTATTTCACATGCAAAAAGATGACGTTGTCCCAAAGTCCGTAGAAATTGGGACAACGTCGTCAGTGAGGTCGTTCAGGAAAGCCTGCTTTTACTTCTAAGCCTTTTTAATATTCAAATTGTATCATGTATTTACTTATGAATGCAGCTTCTTACAAAGAATGCGTACATCCGCTGCCACCACTCCATCTGTACGCGCTATGACCGGATTCAGATCCGCCTCTTGAATCTGGGGATACAAAAACGGCAACCGGGAGAATGCCGAAATGGTTTTTGCAAGCTTATCCAAGTCTACGGCAGATTGCCCGCGTATACCCTTTAAAATAGCCGATGCACGTATGCTTTCTACCATTTCCTGTGCGCCCGCTTCGCTCACGGGTGCCACCCGAAACACCACGTCTTTGAGCACCTCGGTATAAATGCCGCCAAGGCCGCAAACAACCACCGGCCCAAACTGTGGATCACGCGTTAGGCCAAGAATAATTTCCGTCCCGCCGCGCAGCATGGGGTAAATCATCACGCCGCGAAAGTCTTTTCCCGCGCCAACCGCGGCCAGCCGGTCAAACGCTGATTCAGCGGATGCAACATCCGCAATATGCAGAATGACTCCGCCAACGTCGGATTTATGAAGAATCTGCGGTGAAACCACTTTCATCACAACAGGATAACCCAGTTCTGCACAGGCCGGCGCCACTTCTTCCTTAACGGCTACAAAGCGCCGCACGGGCACCGGGATACCGCTGCTTTCGAGCAATTCCATCGCCTGCGGCTCTAACAGTGTATCGCTCCACTTCTGCTCCGACGGCAGCGGTGGACAAGGCAGATCCTCTTCATTGGCTGCCACGACATACCGCTCCATTTGAGAGAGTACTTCCACAGCATTTTCGCCTTGTGAGAACACCGGAACACCCCGCGCATTTAAATACGCGCGGCTTTCTTCGATATCCGCCCCTACAAGCAATACGGCTGCCACAGGTTTACCGCTTTCTTTCGCCGCGGCGGCAATCCCCTCAGCCACCGGCAGCGCTTTAAGATACGGTGTGCCCACATAAAGCGCGAGCGCGCTGTCGTAAGAGTCAAGCGCCGTGACCAGCGCCTCCCGATACTGTTCCCCCGTGCCTTCCACGGTTAAATCGATTGGGTTTTTCACTGCGGCATTTGCCTTTAAAGCGGAGGCAAGCCTCTCACGCATGGAACCGTCTGGCTCTGCCACCTGCAAGCCGCATTTCTCCGCACGATCTGTAGACATGACGCCCGGGCCGCCAGAATTGGTCACAATTAACAGCCGCTTGCCCGCGACCGGTGCCATCATAGAAAAACCCCGGCACACGGAAAACAAATCCTCCAGCGTATCAACACGAATTACGCCGCATTGCTTCATGGCCGCGTCGAATACAGCGTCTGCTCCCGCCATGGAGCCGGTATGCGAAAGCGCTGCGCGCTGCCCTGTTCCAGTGCGCCCGGCCTTCACCAATACCACCGGTTTTTTTCGCGTTACCTCGCGCAAAATTTTCATGAATGCGCGTCCATCACCGATACTTTCAAGATACAAGGCAATTACTTTGGTATCCGGGTCGTCTTTCAGATACTGCAAAAAATCGAGCACGCCAAGATCGCTGCCGTTTCCGAAACTCAAAAATTTGGAAATGCCGATTTTCCGTTCAGCTGCCATCGCCATAAACGCACCGCCGACCGCACCGCTCTGCGACAAAATGGCAATACTGCCTTTGATCGGCGCCGTTTCAATGGTAGCCACCAGATTGGCGTGCGGATTGGCGACACCCGCGCAGTTTGGTCCCACATAACGGATGCCGTACTTTTCCGCGATACGCTTTACCTCATCTTCGAGAGCACGGTTGCCCACCTCGGAAAAACCGGATGAAATAATAATTGCGGCTCGAACACCCGCTTTTCCGCAGTCCTCCATCACGCCCGGCACGGTAGCGCTCGGCGCAGCAATCACTGCCAAATCAACCGGTTCGCCGACCTCTTGCAAAGAATGAAAACCTGGAATGCTGCCCACGCCCTGGGCTTTCGGATTGACGGCAAACAAGCGCTTCATTCCACCGTCTTGAAGCCTGTGCGCCAGAATATTGGCCAATTTTCCGGGTGCCGCGGAACCGACCACCGCGACGGACTGCGGCTGTAAAATCCGATTAAGCATCATGCCGCTCCGGTTCCTTTCTACCATTTTGGGAAAGGGCTGCTTTCATACCCTCCCTGAAAGCATAACGATTGGCTTCCGCCGCCTTCGGCCAGCGTCCAGCAATATCTGCTTCCACTTCCTCGGCAGAAAGCAGTGTGTTTAAGCGCGTGTCCGCCAAAAGCGCACCCATCACAAAAATATTGGGCCGTACCGCTTTTTCCGAATCACGCGGCAAGGACGCTTCGCTTAACAGATGCAGACGGCCGCCTTCCTTCTCAATGGCTCCCGCGACCGCATCCTCCGTCGGATACGGCGCTTTGCCAAGCATCACGGCTGTCGGCTCCCAACGGTTGGCATACAACATAAATTCTCCGCCGGGCCGTAGAAACGGAACCGCTTTCAGCGATTCTGAAAGCTCCATAGAAATCACCAGATCCGCCGACTGTGCGGAAATACTCGGACCGGCTATGGTATGCCCCAAACGAAGCTGCGCCTTTACAAAGCCACCGCGTTGCGCCATCCCTTTTGTGGGAAAATAGTTTACCGGAATTCCCTTGCGAAACGCCACATCGGAAATGATTTCAGCAATGGTAAGCACGCCCTGCCCGCCGACGCCCACGATGTAGATATCATATGGTTGGTTTGTCATCACTTTTCCTCCTTTACCAAAGCGCCGAACCCGCACACCTGCGTGCAGATGCCGCAGCCGTTGCACTGCGCGGCATCCACTGTCACTTGCTTTTCATCCAGTGAGAGAGCCGGGCAGCCCGTCATAACGATACAACGTTTGCAGCGCGTACATTTTTCCGCGTCCACCGTCACTTTGCCATAGGATACCTTGCGGCGACCCGCCTGAATGGCGCATTCACGCCGCGTGAGAACCACCTTAACACCCGGCAGCTTCAACGACTCTTCCACTGCCTGGGTCATCGCCTCCAGATCATACGGGTCGGTCACTGTCAGCTTGTCCACACCAAGACCGGAGATCACTTTTTCAAGATCCAGCGAGCGGCAAGCCTCGTCATGCTGATAAACGTCCGCCGTGCCCGCGTTAACCTGCATACCCGTCATCGCCGTCCATCCGTTGTCCATGACGATCACCGTCAGATCCACGCCGTGCTGAACAGCGTTGACCAGGCCGGGGATGCCCGCATGGAAAAACGTAGAATCCCCAATGGTGGCAATCACCGGATTTTTCTGCCCCGCATAGACAAAACCCTGCGCCAACGGGATGCTCGCACCCATGGCAAGCTCCGTCCACAGCGTATCGAACGGCGGATTGACGCCCAGAATCGTGCAGCCGATATCGCCTGTAACAATGACCTCGTCCTTTTTCATGTGCAGATTACGGACGGCCTGATTGACGGACATATACACCCCGCGGTGCGGGCAGCCCGCACACACCGTAATGGGGCGCGCTGCACAGAGTGACGGCGCGTCGGACGTCTTTTCCTCCAAAACCGCGGGAAGCGCTTTGCCAAAGGCGGTAAAGAGTGCGCCGGCCACTTTCTTGGCGCTGTATTCCCCGATACGGCGGAATATGCCGTTCTGCTTGCCGAGAATACGTACACGCCGTCCCATTTCATAAGCCAAATAGATCAGCCGGTTTTCCAAATACGGTTCCAGTTCCTCGACCACGACCACCGTGTCGCAATGCGCCAGCAGTGCTTTCATTTCCGTATCGGCATACGGCAGTGTACAGACCAGACGAAGTGTGGAAATACCTGCTGTTTCAAGCCCGCTGTTTTGGGCCAGAAGCAGCGCCTCTGCCACATAATCGTTGGTCACGCCGACTGAAATCACACCCACGCCGCCTGTTTCGGCGGAAAGTGTTTCCCGATTCAGCCCGTCCCTCTCAATGCATTCCCCCGCCATCGCCAGGCTCGCAATCAGGTTGGCGTGCTGTGTCATGCAGATAGCCGCGCCCGCTTTGGTGTACCGATCGGTGTCGCGCACAAACATCGGCATGGTTTCGGGCGGAGCAACCGGTTCGCCCACTTCCACTGCGGCATGGGACTGTGAGACGTTCGTCACCGAGCGCACAAACACGGGCGACTGAATCTGCTCGGCCAGTTCAAAAGCATACGCCATCAGCGTGTAGGACTCCTCCACCGAGGAAGGCTCCAGTACCGGCATATCCGACATCAAGGCAAAGCCGCGCGTATCCTGCTCGCACATGCCCGCGCTCACGCCTGGGTCGTCTGCCACATAAATGACCAGTCCGCCCGGGCAACCCGAATAGGCTATGCCAATAATCGAATCATACGCCACGTTGACACCGGACATTTTCATGGTGCAAAGTGCCCGATAGCCGTTGAGAGCCGCACCGGCAGCCACCTCGAACGCCACCTTTTCATTCGTGCTCCACTCCACCACAGTGCCTTCCAACTGCCGGTTCCACAAGCTGCCGATCAGCTCGGTTGAGGGTGTTCCCGGATACCCCGAAACCACCTTTACGCCCGCATGCAGTGCGGCGCAGGCGGCCGCTTCATTGCCGCTTAACATCCTTCTGGACATATGCTTTCCTCCATTGATTCTATTTAATTACATCAGTTTGCTCTCCCGCGTTTTTCAGCATACGGGAACGAGATCCGCCCGGCCGCGTCCGGTGAGAATAGCCACCACATTCTGCGCGGCTCTTGCTTGCAGCTCGGCCAAAGATTCCTCGGAGTAATACGAAATATGCGGCGTCACCAAAACGCCCGGCGTATGCAGCACCGGATCCCCCGGCATGGGTGGTTCGCTTTCCAGCACGTCCAGCGCTGCGCCGCGAAGCGTACCCGACGCCACCGCGGCCACCAACGCTTTTTGATCGACCACACCGCCGCGCGAAGCATTGATCAGCACGGCCGTCTCTTTCATCCGTGCAAATTCCGCCTCTGCGAACAACGGCTTCATACCGGGAGAATATGTGGTATGTACCGAAACAAAATCCGCCTGCGCAAGACCCTCTTCCAATGTGACCGCCCGTGCGCCGACAGACCCAAGCGTGTCTTCCCTCACAAACGGATCATATGCCAGAATCTGCATACCCAGCGCCCCGGCTTTCTGCGCCACCGTTCTGCCAATCCGGCCGAATCCAGCCACCAGCAACGTGCCCGCGCCAATCCGATGACCAAGAATGGACTCTGCCTGCGCGCCCCAAAGACCATTTCGGATGGAATCCGCATATCCAGTCAAGCTCTTTTGAAACGTGCAGACAGCGGCCAACACATATTCCGCGATGTCTTCCGCACAGTATCCCGGCACAAACGCCACCGGAATGCCTTTTGCCTGAGCAGCGGCCACGTCCACATTGTTGTAGCCGCTGCCGTAAACGGAAAGAATTTTGCAAGCCTCCAGTTTATTTAAAAAAGATGCGTCTGCATTCACGCCGATCTGCACCAGTACCGCATCCGCCCGATAGCCGAACGCACGCAGATCAGCCGCATAATCATTGGAAGAAAAACGCAGCTCATAGTCTGAGAATGATTCGTCAAACACCCGCTTTTCCAACACGTAATCCGGCCATTCCTCGTCAATGATCCAAATCAGAGGTTTCAACGCTGCACGCTCCTTTCACTGTTTTCACGCATTGTCGCCCGCACCAGATGCGCCGGCAAAGCAGAAGAAACCGCCGTTTCGGGGGCGGCACCCGCTTCCCCGTTCCGCCGCATCAACAGCAAAGCGCCGCGAGGCAGCAAACGGCTTTCCCCATCAATTTGCATTTCAATCTCACCGTCGGCCGCATAAAATGCCTCCGTCACCGGACCGGGCGCCGATGAAAAGACGATTCTTTTCGCCTCAGGCCCGCACAAAACAGCACCGAGATTACCCTCGCAGCCGCAGCGCGTCATCAAATTGAAATCCCGACAGCACCCCGTACTCACCGTATCCTCACCGCCGTCAAACACATCCGATTCATACGGTCGCACCCGCACAGGCTGATTTCCTCCGTGGTGCAGCTCCACAGTGCCGTTCAGCGGCATCAACCAGCGACGCACCCCCGGCAGGCGCGTGAAAACGGAGCGCTCGACTTCCACCGTTGCACTGCTCAAACGCCACTGAAAATTCCGCTCGGCATATATCGCATCCGGCGGAAAGATTGCCAATTCGGTCGTGCTGCCGCCCGACCATACGGATACGTGGCAATCCTCCGGCATACGCAGAGAAACCAGCCAGTTGCTCATCTCTGCGCCGCCTTAATACTTTCGTCGTGAATCAGCTGCATAGCCTGCTTTTTGTAAGCCATAAATTCCGGTGATGTACGAATCATGTAATCCCGCGGGCGCGGCATCTTCACCTCAATGATTTCTTTCACTGCGCCCGGATGTGCCGTCATGACAATAACACGGTCGGCCAGAAAAATGGCTTCGTCGATGTCGTGCGTGACCATGATGATTGTTTTCGGCGATTTCTGCCAAACGTTGAGCAGCAGTTCCTGCATAAGACCCCGGGTCTGCATATCCAGCGCGCCGAACGGTTCGTCAAGCAGCAGCACTTCCGGGTCGTTTGCCAGTGCGCGAGCCAACGCGACGCGCTGCTTCATGCCGCCGGAAAGCGCCTTTGGAAACACGTTCTCAAACCCTTTGAGTCCCACGACCTCGACGTATTTTTCCGTAATCTTTCGACGCTCCGCCACGGCAACACCGCGCTCTTTCAAGCCGAACTCGATATTTTGCGAAACCGTAAGCCACGGAAAAAGCGTATAAGCTTGAAACACCATGCCGCGATCGGCTCCGGGGCCCTTAATCTCTCGACCTTCAATCAGCACTTTGCCGGCAGACGGTTTTTCCAATCCCCCAATGATGCGCAGTAAGGTCGATTTTCCACATCCGGATGTACCGAGGATCGACACAAATTCATGGTGCTTGACCGTCAGATTGATTTCCCGCAGAGCATTCACGGTCTTACCATGAATTTCAAAATCTTTCGTTACGCCGGAAACCACCAGATCCATCACATTTGTTTCCATGTTCATTCCTTCCTTTCCGGCGATCAGTTCCAACGGAACAAAACGCGGTTGAGCCACTTCAGAACAAAATCGAACACCAGACCAATCACCCCGATGGAAAGAATGCCGACAAAAATATTACTTGTATTAAGCATCCTCTGCGACTGAATAATCATATATCCGATACCGGAAGAGGCGCCGATTAACTCGGCAACCACCACGTAGGTCCATGCCCAGCCGAGCACCATGCGCAATGAATCCATGATGGACGGCATGCTTCCCGGCAGAATCACTTTCCATAACACCGAGGACTTGGAGACACCCAGCGTATACGACACTTCAATCAAATCGTGCTGGACTTTCCGGGTATCCACCGCCACCATCAGCAGAAGCTGCGGCAGGCTGCCCACAATAATAACCGCAAATTTTGCGCCCTCGCCTACACCGATCCAAAGGATAAACAACGGCACAAACGCCGAGGCGGGCAGATACCGTGCAAAAGAAGTCAACGGTTCAATAAGCGCTTCCAACGGCCTGTAGGTACCCACCAGAACACCCAGCGGTAGTGCAATCACCGCGGCAATCAGAAAACCAACCATCACGCGAATGACCGTAATACGGATATCGCTGATGTAATCCAGCTGTGTAAAAAGTTTAACGGCGGCTTGCAGCGTTTTGCCCGGTGTGGGCACAAACAGGACATTCACCATGCCGCTGTATGTTGCAATCGACCAGATTGCAAGCACGATGCCAAACATGGCCACCGCCAAAATAATGTAGGATCTGCCGGAAATCTCTGTTCTGGGTGTGAACGAATCCCCGAGACATTCCCTTACGCCGACGGATTTTTTATTCCGACTCATGATGGGTCTCCTTTCAAAAGAGCGCTTGACGAAGCGGTTTCCACCGGCTGCATTCCTTTTTGGAAAGCAAGCCTTCCATTTTTATACACGCGTTCAACTAAGTTGCCCGCGGTGCGATAAACCAGAAAACGATAACTTGGATCAGCCAACACCACCAAATCCGCCTTTTTGCCGGGCTCAATGCTGCCGACGCTGTCTGCCCGACAAAGGGCGGCCGCTCCGTTAAGCGTCATGGACGTGAGCGCTTCTTCCACACTCAAGTGCATATTGATGCAGGCAAGTGCAAACAGCAGCGGAATGCTGTTACAGAAGCAGCTTCCGGGATTGTAGTCACTCGCCATTGCCACCGCGCCGCCCGCGTCAATCATCGCCCGGGCATCGGCAAACGGTTTTTGCATGCAGAATGCTGTCGCCGGCAGCACGGTAGCCACCACGCCGGCCTCTGCCATCGCGGAAATCCCCTTTTCAGATGCCCGCAGCAAATGATCCGCCGAAACACAGCCTACCCGCGCCGCAAGCTCAGCACCGCCAAACGGTTCCATTTCATCCGCGTGAATTTTGCAGGCAAAGCCCATTTCTTTCGCTTTTTGGAGCAGCTTTTCCGATTCTTCCACGCTGAAAACGCCTTGCTCGCAAAACACGTCGCAGAAATCGGCCAACTGCTCTTCTCGAATAGACGGCAGAACATCTTGCAGGATAAAGTCGATGTAAGCCATCCCACGCCCGGCATATTCCTCCGGCACCGCATGTGCGCCCAGGAATGTGGAAATCACATCCACCGAATGCGTTTGGTTCAGGTGCTTGAGCGCCCGCAGCGTGCGCAGCTCGGTTTCCCGATCCAACCCATAGCCGCTTTTGCCTTCCACCGTCGTCACGCCATAGGACAGCATGTCATCCAAGCGCTTTTTCCCCAACGCCAGCATACCGTCCTCGTCCAGCGAGCGGGTATGCCGCACCGTATCCAAAATGCCGCCGCCGGCCGCCAAAATTTCCAGATAGCCTTTTCCGGCAAGCCGCATCAAGAATTCCTCTTCCCGATAACCGCCGAACAAAAAGTGCGTGTGGGAATCCACAAATCCGGGTACCACGCACTTACCGGATGCGTCCAGTATCTCTGCATCCCGCAAATCGGTTTGCGCCAGAATCTGCGCGGAGGGCCCCACCGCGGTGATGATGCCATTCTGCGCAACCACCGCCGCGTCCTCTATCACCTGAATGGCCCGCATTTCAGCCCCGCAACGCGCCGTTTTTCCCAACGGCGTGGCAAGCTGTGCAGCGTGGGCAATAACCAGCGTGTTCATGCGTCCGCCTTCAGATGTTTCTGCACCGCGTCCGCCACCTGCACATCGTCCACCAGATAGGGCAGCGTAATCTGCGATCCACCCGTATATTTTCGATTATACGCAATAGATGTTTCCATCGAATGCGGGTTGCGTGCCCAGCTGCGGCGGGCCACGCCGCCCATCACATCCCACAGGATCGCGCTTTTGATGACTTTATCCACACGCTCACTGCCGTCAAGCACCAGACCAAATCCACCGTTAACCGATTTTCCGATACCCACGCCGCCGCCGTTGTGCAGCGCCACCAACGACATACCGCGTGCCGCGTTGCCCGCATAACACTGCACGGCCATATCCGCCATCACGTTGCTGCCGTCTTTGATGTTGGCAGTTTCCCGGAATGGTGAATCGGTACCGCTTACATCGTGGTGATCGCGGCCGATCATCACCGGGCCGATCTCTCCGTCCCGCACCATCTCGTTAAACTTCAGCGCAATGGCAATGCGCCCTTCTGCGTCCTGGTACAAGATGCGCGCTCTGGTGCCCACCACCATTTTGTTCTTTTCAGCGTCGCGAATCCAGTTGTAATTGTCACGATCTTGGTAGCGTCGATTGACATCAATGCAGCTCATGGCGGCGTGATCGGTCTTGACGAGATCGGCGTCTTTGCCGCTTAAGCACACCCAGCGAAACGGTCCATACCCGTAATCGAAAAGCTGCGGCCCCATGATGTCTTCCACATAGGACGGGAAGACAAAACCGTCTTTTTCATCCACGCCGTTGCGGGAAACTTCTTTGACGCCCGCATCGTAAACCGCTTTCAGGAACGAGTTCCCGTAATCGAAGAAATAGGTGCCGTTTTCCACACAGGCTTTTACCATTTCAAAATGACGGCGCAACGATTTATCCACCAGCTTGGCAAACTGTTCTCTGTCTTCGGCCAGCATGCGCGTGCGCTCTTCAAACGTCAGTCCCTGCGGGCAATAACCGCCCTCATAGGCCGCATGGCAGGACGTCTGATCGGAAAGCAGGTCGATTTTGATGTGGTGCGCCACCGCATACTCCAACAAATCCACAATGTTACCTTGATACGCAATGGAAATGGTAACCTTTTTCTGCATATGTTCTTGCGCGATAGCAAACACTTCTGCTAAGTCGGATGACTGCACACCTACCCAACCCTGATTCAACCGGGTTTGAATGCGCGACTCGTCTACTTCGGCTATAATACCCACGCCGTTTGCAATTTCAATCGCCTTAGGCTGCGCGCCGCTCATGCCGCCAAGACCCGAGCTGACAAACAGATGCCCGCGCAGATCGCCGTCGTTTGGTATGCCAAGCTGCTGCCTGCCGGCATTGAGCAGTGTATTATATGTGCCATGGACGATTCCCTGCGGTCCGATATACATCCAGCCGCCGGCGGTCATCTGACCGTAATTGGCCACACCCATCTCTTCGGCAATTTCCCAATCCGTGGGGTTATCAAACTCGCCCACCATCAGCGCATTGGTAATCAATACACGCGGCGCTTCCGGCCGGGATTTAAACAGCCCCAGCGGATGGCCGGATTCCACCACCAGCGTGAGGTCTTCCGTTAAATTCTCCAGATATTTTTTAATCAAGTGGTACTGCATCCAGTTTTGGCAGACGCTTCCAGTTTCCCCGTAGGTCACCAGCTCGTAAGGATACAATGCTACTTCAAAATCAAGGTTGTTCTCAATCATCACCTGAAAGGCCTTGCCTTCCACGCATTTGCCTTTATAAGAATCGATCGGCCGGCCGTAGATGCGGCCCTCGGGGCGAAAACGATAACCGTAAATGCGGCCGCGGGTAGTCAGTTCTTCCAAAAACTCGGGGATAAGCTGCTCATGATACTGTGGCTCTATATAGCGCAGTGCATTTTTCAACGCAATCTCCGTCTGCGACGGAGTCAAATGGAATCCGCGGGACGGCGCCCGGCGAATGCCATCCACAAACTTCGGCATGACCGGCAGTCCTTTGTCGAGTGTAATGTACATGCTGTTTTTGCTCTCGTGATTGAAATCCATCATGCTATTCTCCTTTATGAAAATTCCTTTTCCAACCGCTCGGTCAGCCGCATGTTTTCACCGTAATCCACCGGGCAGTCGATTACGGCCGGCACATCCTGTGCAAACGCTTCCTTTAAAATCGGTACCAAATCTTCGGCCCGCTCCACACGATACCCTTTTAGACCCATCGCTTCGGCCAGCTTTTTGAAATCCGGGTTTGTAAAATCCACACAGGAAGTTTTGCTTTGCCGCTGCTGCTGCTTCCATTTGATAAGGCCATAACTGGAGTCGGTGAAAATCAACGTCACAAACGGGATTTTTTCCCGCAGGGCGGTCTCCAGCTCCTGGCTGTTCATCATAAAACCGCCGTCGCCCGTAATGGCAAGCACCTTGCGGTCCGGGTACACCAACTTGGCCGAAAGCGCCCCCGGGATGCCAATGCCCATCGCCGCAAATCCGTTGGAAATGATGCAGGTGTTGGGTTTATAACAATGGTAATGACGCGCAATCCACATTTTATGCGCACCCACATCCGAGACAACAATGTCGTTTTCGCCGAGCACCTGCCGCACATCATAAAGAATTTTCTGCGGTTTCATCGGGAACGCGCCGTCGTCCGCGTAAGAATCGTATTCCGCCTGCATGTCTTTGCGCACCGAAAGATCAAACACCGGTTCCTGCTCACGTGCGGAGCGCCGCAAAATCTCATACAGGGAATCCGAAATATCCCCCACCACCTCCACCGAAGGTTGGTAGCATTTGTTCACGCTGGCCTGCTTGACGCCGACATGAACAATCTTAATTTGGCCGTCCTTGTTCCACTTACGTGGGGAATATTCCACCAAATCGTAGCCTACGGCAATCACAAGGTCGGTCTTTTCAAGCACGCGGTTGAGATAGTCGTGGTTGGAGAAACCCGTCGTCCACAGCGAATACGAGCTGGTGAACGGAATCACGCCTTTACCCATAAAGGTGCTGACAACCGGAATTTTGAGCCGCTCGGCAAACTCACACAGTGCTTTTGAAGCATGGTTGCGAATCGAACCGTTTCCAGAGAGAATCAGTGGATTTTTCGCGCGCGAAATCGCAATCGCCGCTTTTTCCACATTGCCGTAAGACGCAAAGCTTGTTTCCGGCTTACTCTGGAGCAGTGGACTGCCTTCCACCGGCATCGCCGCGATATTGTCTGGCAGGTCGATATGCACCGCGCCCGGCTTTTCGCGGGCGGCAATGCTAAATGCCGTGCGCACGATCTCCATCACCGTATCCGGCCGCACAATCTGTCGATTCCATTTTGTCACCGGTCGGAACATGGAGACCAAATCCAAATATTGGTGTGACATGATGTGCATCCGATCGGTACCCACCTGACCGGTAATGGCTACCAGCGGAGCACCGTCCAAATTGGCGTCGGCCACCCCTGTCATCAGGTTGGTGGCACCCGGGCCCAGTGTAGACATGCAGACGCCCGGTTTGCCCGTCAGGCGCCCGTAAACGTCGGCCATAAATGCCGCGCCCTGCTCGTGCCTTGTGGTGATAAACCGAATGGACGAATGCTCCAACGCCTCGATAACATTGAGGTTTTCCTCTCCCGGAATACCAAAAATGTATTGAACGCCCTCGCTCTCCAAACACTTTACAAGCAACTGTGCCGTCGTCATCTGTCTATGCTCCGTCTTTGAGGCTATTTGCAACACGGCGGTGCTTTTCGATTCCATTTTCGCAACCATCCTTCAAAAGTGGAATTCGCCCCATACACATGAAGCGAATTCCAACTGATTTTCCCGTTTTTCTTTATTTTCCTACAAACGATCCGTCAATAATACTGGTGGGGTCGACTTTTGAATCAATCAGTTTCAGCTTTACCCAAAGATCGGATGCATTCTGGCTCACATCATAGATTTGCCCTTTGTTTGATGGGGTACCAAAATATTTGACATTGCCTTCCTTATCATAAAACGTTACATCGGAAAGCTGAGCGGCGAATTCAGTTTGGGTTTCACCCATGGCCTTGCCCATAATGGTGTTCGCATCGTCGGAATTGGTTTTGGCATAGGCAAGCGCATCATACCAGCCGTTTACAATTGCCTGCACACTCTTGGGATATTTCTTTACAAAATCGCTGCGCAAACCAAGAGAATCCACGATAATGCCGGGTGTTTCGGAGCTGGAAACCAGCACTTTTCCAAACGATGTGCTTTGTGCTTTGGTCAGCCACGGCTGCCAGGTCACAGCCGCATCCACCTTATTGGCCACAAACGCCGCACCCGCATCGCCCGCGCCCATATTCTGCACCGTCACATCGGAAAGCGTCATTCCGTTTTTGTTGAGCAGATAGCAGAACCAGAAATAACTCGCGCCGCCGGTTGTATCGAGTGCCACAGTTTTGCCTTTTAAATCTTTAAATGTGGAGATGGTTTTCTTAGAAACTACGCCGTCCCCGCCGCTGGAGGTATCCAGTGCCAGCACTTGCGTAATGTCTACACCGGCTGATTTGGTCATCACATGCGTATCGACCGTGCTTGCCATGCCTTGGATTTTGTTGGAAGCCAGGGCTGCTTTACGGTCTCCCGCGCTTTGAATGGTCTCAATCTTAACATCGGCTCCTTCTTTCTTGAAAAAGCCTTTTTCCTGCGCCACATACAGAGGCGCATACCCGATCCAAGATGACATTCCCAGCGTAATGGTGCCTGCATAGGCGCCGCCGCCCGAACTTGTGCCGGAACCTGCGTCGGTCTTTGCGCAGCCGGAGAATATGATGGGTACCGCCATCATACACGCAGTGATCACCGCAAGTGCTTTTTTTGTTTTTTTCATGTTCGTTCCTCCTGTAATTGAATTTCGGTTGAATGGAATTATGCTTTTATATTTATTTCAACACCGCCCGTGAAACGCTGCCCGAGTATCGACAGCCCGTCGCAACCGGTGTCAAACGCAAAGAACTCAGTAGCGCGCCAAATCGGTCAGCGTCTCGCCTTTGAGCGCCTTTACCACATTCATAGTCGCGCGAGTCTTCAGCTCTGCAAAAGATTCTTGCGAAATATAGGAGATATGTGGCGTAACAATGATATTTTCCACTCCAAAGATCGGTTCTTTGAGGTCAGGCGGTTCATTGGATACCACATCAAGCACCGCGCCGGCAATCACTTTTTCTTTCACGGCGCGAATCAGATCTTCTTCAACCATGACCTTCCCGCGTGAAGTGTTAATGATAACGGCGGTAGGCTTCATCTGATTGAACTCTTTCCACCCAAGCAGAGAATCGGTTTCTTCATAATATTTGGGGTTCAGACTGACATAATCCGCAGCGGCCAGCCCTTCGGAGAGTTCCACTTTTTTTGCACCGCGCGTTTCCATCTCCGCAGCGTCAACATATGGGTCGTATCCCAGCACATTCATGCCCAGCGCGCGCGCTTTTTTTGCAACGGCTGTGCCGATTCGACCTACCCCGACAACCAGCAGTGTGGAACCTGTAACACGGTGTACCGGCGCAGTTACCGCCTGTGCACCCCACAACCCCTCGGAAACGGCGCTACCATAGGAGAGCAGCCGCTTATTAAAATGGAAAATACCGGCGAGAACATAGTCGGAAAGATCTTCCGTACAATATCCCGGCACAAATGTCACGGGAATGCCCTTTTCACCGGCCGCTTTGACGTCGATGCGGTCATACCCGCCGCCAAAAAGCGCGATGATTTTGCATTTTTCCAGACGCTCCACCGTCTCGCGCGGAATGTGCGCATAAACCTGACAGAGCACTGCATCCGCTTCTTTACCGAATGCTTCCAGATCACCGGCATAATCGTAATTGGAATATCGAATGGTGCAGCCGGGAAACTGCTGCTTTAAAATATTCTCTTCAATCTGATAATCCGGCCATTCCTCGTCAATGACCCAAATGCAAGGTTTCATTTGCTTTTCCCCTTTGCTCACGATTCAAATTTCTCTACGACCAGCGTTCCGCAAGAAGCATCGACCCGCACCGTATCACCGTTTTTTACTTCCTTATAAAACGCCTCATCCACATGGTCCACCATCGGGGTCTCCATTATAATGGCGCTGGCCACGAGCGTGGTATCCGGGTTTTGGATAATCATCGCTTTGGGCTCCGTTCCTTTCATTTTCAGCTGATACATGCCGTCAGCCTGCACCACGGAACTGCCTTTTCCATTTGGAAATATCAGAATTTTTCCCGAAATACATTGGCCGTACAGACAATGGTTTTTTTCAATTACGACACCCGATTCCGGGTTGACCAAATAAAAACAGAGCGCATCGGTAGAAAAAAGAGCTTCTCCTTCTGCCTTTCCTTCGGAAATTTTGTGGCAGCCATACGTCTTTTCCATTAAATCTCCCCCTTAAGAGCAGCTTCCACAGACTCTTCCAGATTGGTAATGACAAACTGCATATCCCGGCGCTTGGTGTAGTATGCACATTTCGGCGAATCCGTAATGCCCTTCTTCCCATAAAGGAACTTCCAACATGGCTGGTCCATGCAGGTATCGGCCACAATGTCGCCGCCCGCCGCTTTAAGTGTGTCAAGCAAGCCCATACGAACCGCCAGCTCCTTAGTGAGCGACGATGTCATAATCCAAAGTGGCACCGCCAGCTTTTTGCCTTTGACAATATCGGCAACCGTCTGTACTTGATGAATGGTGAAGTGCGGACAGCCATAGAGCGCAAAATCAATTTTGCCGCCTTGATCCGTCAGGCGTTCGCGCATTCCTTGGAGATCTTCGTTAGTGATTACCACTTCCATCTCCGGTTTACTGCCCTGAAATGCATCCTCCAGTGTGCGGGCTTCCGGCGTCACCCCCACAATATGATAAATTGCGACGTTTCCGCCGGTGTTGAGCTGCGCGCCAAGGTTCATCAGTGCTTCCGGCGTTGGATTATGCAGTCCCGTAAATACCGGAATACGAAAGCCGATTTTCTCCGGTGCGAAATAGCCAAGCATTTGGTAATCGAAGTCGCTTTTCATGTCGGCTTCCACCCGCACCAACGCTTGCCCTCTGCGGTTCTCATCCAGCATATAGCCGTAAAGCGGCGCTACGCCGGTCACCGCCGCGCAAAGCGCACTCTGCGCAGCCTCGCGGTTGGTGCGCGCGCCATAAACCGAATTGATGAATGGTGTCGCGCTCGATTCGGAATAGGAGACCATTTCACCAAACCGCGGAATATTCTGTTGCAGATATGGGGTGCAGTCATAGGTCAGCGTAGCACCAATGGCCTTGTAAGCCGCACGGGTCCGACGAATAATAGCTTCATCCTCCGGGGATACCGTTGTGATGCACTGGAAATATTCCAGGTCGAACCCCGGGTTCACCGTGGGGGAAACCCGACACACTGCGCCGCCTGCCACCAGCTTTTCCACAAACCAAAGATCGGCCTCTTGATTGCTTAATGCCACATGTGTGCGGGTTACCGGCACCATGCGGGGCGCTTGAAATGCTTCGCCAATTGCCACCTGAATCTTCATTGCCAGCGCAGTGCCCGATCCGTATGCGCCATCGAGCATACGCTGTTCTTCCTGTGTTAACTCCATGATATCATCCTCCTCATACTTTTAAATAACGATGCATGATGCATCACCAGTTTTGCGTGATTCTGCGAACAGACTGCGCGATGCGTTCGATCGGTACCGTTACCAGTTCGCCATCCCGCACACGGAATTCCCCGTTTACGAACACGTCTTTCACGGCGGTCGGCTGCATAGCATACACCACATTGGGCAAAAGCTGCTCGCCGGAATCAGACAGGGGCAGCATCGAAAGATCATTCAAATCGACACCCACAAAATCCGCCCGACAACCGGCCTCAATTTTTCCAACCGGCAGGCCGAGCAGGTTTCCACCCCACTCGGTACCCATACGGAACGCATCTGCATAAGGAACGCACATCGCATCGTGCGTCGTTGCTTTTTGCAGCAGGGAAACCATCCGCATTTCCTCAAAGATGCTCACGCGGTTGTTGCTGCAGGCCCCGTCGCTGCCAAGCCCGACCGTTACGCCGGCCTTGCGCATTCGTACAATATCGGTGACGCCGTCAGCCAAAAACATATTGCTCGACGGACAATATGCAAGTTTTGCTCCCTTTGCACCCAACAGATCGATTTCTTCCGGTTTAAGCCAGACGCCATGCACAAGTACCATCCGCTCGTTGACCACGCCGATCCGATCGAGCAGTTCCACCGGGGTAAGTCCCCCATGTTCTTTTTGCACCTGCTCCACCTCAAATGGCTCCTCCGCCACATGAATGTGGAACGCCGTGTTCAGTTCTTCGGCCAGCGCACATCCCGCCTGCACCATCTCCACCGAGGCGGCGTGCAAACTATGGGGGGCCGGCACCACCGTTACATCCGGATCGTCTTGATATTTGTGCGCCAGCGCACGCGTATTGTCACATGCCTGCTCGATTGTTTCCACATAGCCCGCAGGCGCACCGTCCCAGTCATACATCGTGCGTGCCAGCACCAAGCGGATTCCGAGCTCTTTTGCCGCTCTGATAATGGCCTCGTCACTTTCCGTGCCGTCGTTATGCACATAGAAGAAATCACAGACCGTGGTTACGCCGCAACGCAGCATTTCACCGAACGCGAAAAGCGCGCCTATGTAAAGATCATCCGGCGTCAGGCGCTGCGAATATTTGTAAAGCGAGCGGTCGCGCCACTCAAGAAAGGGACGGTCGGCTGCAATCCCGCGCAGAAGACTTTGAAACGAGTGATTGTGGACATTGACCGTGCCCGGCAATAACACCCGACCGGAAAGGCAGATTGTTTCCTCTTTCGAGTAGCGCGCGGCAATTTCAGCAGCCGGTCCCACTTGCTCAATCACACCGGCGCGCACCGCCACTGCAACATTTTTTTGGACCTTATCGCCGATATACGCACAATCGGGCAGAAACACCTTCACTTCTTTCATCTTCAATCCAGCTCCTCATCCAACATCAAAACCGCGGTCAAAAGCGTGTCACCCGCCTTCTGAAGATCATCCAAATCTGCCCGTTCGCGCGGGCAATGACTATGCCCGTTCGGCGTGCGCACAAACAGCATACCCGTCGGTGCAATGGAGGTGATATGTCCAGCATCATGCCCCGCCATGCTGGTTACAAACGGAGCGGTTTCCTTTAGGGAACAGACAGCCTGCCCCAATATTTGCTGTACTTGCTCACTCATGGGAACGGGCGGCTGATCATAAAGAACCTTGCGTGAAATATGAACATCCCGTTTATGGATCACCTCACACAAACGTGGTTCCAATTGGAGTAAAGCCTTGTCGATTGCTTGTCGATCCGGCGAGCGCAACTCCAAAATCAGCTTGACATCGCCTGGAATGATGTTGGTGGAGTTTGGATAGACCGAAATACGTCCCACCGTGCCGACTAAGTCGTTTCGACCCGACTGCAAAACCACTTCTTCCAGTGCCAAGACCAATTCGGATGCCGCAAGCAACGCGTCGTGCCGGTCGGCCAACAACGTGGTTCCCGCATGATTTGCATCCCCGATAATATGAATCGTTTCCCGGTAAATGCCCGTGATTTCCCGTACTATACCCAACGGGCGTCCACAGCTTTCCAATACGCGACCCTGCTCGATATGGCATTCCACAAAAGCCGCCAAATCACCAACTTGACATTGATCTGCAACCAAGCGCGAAAAATTCCCGCCCGCATGAGCCAACGCATCCGCCAATGACTCTCCCGTCTCGCTGTTTACGGATTCCGCCATCTGCTCCGGCAACAATTTGCCAGTGAGCAATTTACTGCCCAGGGTAGAGACCCCGAAAGGATTCGGCTCTTCCCCTGTAAAAGAAATAACGGAAAAAGGATGACGCAGACGAATATCATTTTCGATTAAGCACTGTGCCACTTCCGTGGCCAGAATTACTCCCGCCGCGCCGTCATAGGCGCCGCCGTTAGGCACGGTGTCATGATGGGAACCGAATACGATCGGAGGCAGATTTTCCATGCCGGGTCGCTGCGCCCACAAATTGGCTGCCGCGTCCACCCGCACCTCTAAACCCGCTTTTTCCCACATTGTCAGCAGCCATCTACGCGCTTGCAAGTCCGCTTGGCTGCCAAAATTGCGGTCAATGCCGCCTGTACTGTTTCCGCCAAAAACGGAAAGCTCTTTTAAACGCAGATCCATCCGTTTTCGGTTGATCTGTAATCCATGAAGCTGCGCGTTATATTTCTTCACTGTCTGCCACTCTTTCTATCTAATATAACTGCCTGTTTAGCGCTTGTAATAAATACCATGTATCTCATCCTGACGCTCAATGGATTGCAGGCGTTCACTCAACCCTTGTGTTCGTTTAGAAACATTGCGTATGAGCAGATTAATAAACAGAAGTGGGGAACTGTAAATATCAAAAATGGAGGAACTGGTCACAGGAACCGCAAGCGTCAAATTCGCCACCGCGCTGGCGGGAGAGATTAAACTGTCGGTAATCGCCGCCACCTGAAACCCCGCCTTTTGCAATTCCTCCATTTTGGAAAGCAACACATTGGGATACCGTGGAAATGCAAAGCTGAGAAACAGCGTTTTTTGGGGATCCTGCAGATTCAAAGTATCCCACTGCGGAAGATACGGTGTCACACTGCTGACATCGTCGCGTATTTTATTGAATAAATAGCAGGTATAAGGCAGCAATGTAGCGGACATACGTGCAGAAATAAGAACAATATGCTCTTTAGAGAGAATCAGCGACACCAGCTTTTCATAGTTGGGGTGGTGCAACAGTGCTTCAATTTCATCGATATTCTTGTGCTCCATCTCCAGAATATTGCTGATGGTGTGATCATTGTTGTTTTGCGACGTATACTGAAACCGCTGCGGTGCTGTGATTTCCTTGCTAACATATTGTTGCACATTGCGAAGAAAATCGTTATATCCCCGATATCCCAATGAAGTGCAAAATCTAGAAACACTTCCCTGGCTCACATTGTTCTCCGCCGCAACCTCGTTCGCCGTCATAAAAATGATGCGCATCAGGTTTTTGTCAATATAATAAGCCAGCTTTTCATATGTAGGGGATTCCTTGGAAGCCTGTGCCAACTGCGCTCTGATCTTCTCAATAGCTGATATTACTTGATCCATAGTAAACCCCTTTGCTAATAGTATCATTTATTGTAAAACTATTATTGATTAGTTCATTCATGCTGTTGCAAAAAAATAGTCCTCTCATTTGCGGAAAATATAAAAAAATGGCGCCGGTAGGAAACCCTACCGAACGCCCTTGTTCCGTAACAGAAAAACAAATTATTCCATTCAACTGATAAATTCGCAATCACTGCGCTTATCTTGGTCTTATTATAGCGAAAGATGCAGTTTCTTGTCAAGAGGAATTTTTGTGTTTTATAAAATGAAAATGACCATCACCGCGGATAGCACCGATCCAAAAACGCACCCCTATCGCACCTGCTGTAATAGGAATGCCTGGGAAAAGTGAACCTTTCCTAAATCCTTACATACGGAAAGATGAATTATCAAAATTTACGGCGCCGGTGTATATTATTGCATCTTCATAGGATGTATTTTCCCAGATTATAAAGTATTTCCAAAATCGGACAAGGTATTTGCAGAGAAAGTCAAAAAGTGAAAATCGTAATGCCCTTGTCCTCTACAGTTTTTTCCATAGCATCCGGCGAAACGGCAAAAGCCTTGTACTACAACTTCAGCTTTACCTATTGCCAACCTCAAAATAGGAAATGCCGGCAAGTTCTTTCAGAGTCTGTTCCTCTTTGGCTGTTGAGGGTGAAAGCACCATCTCCACAGCAACTTCCAGCATCTCGGTCGAAAACATCCTAGAGCCGTTGTATCTGGCAAAACTCATGCACCCAGATCTCTTTACAAGTCTGGGCATGAACAGCGAAGTCAAATATTTCTACAAGACTACAGAACAAAAAGCATAACCTTGTGCATCCTACATCTTTTACCACATGAAGAAGGAAACCAGCTTGTCACGGCGAAGAACGGCTCCGACACCATCCACTACACCTATGACAAAGACGGCGATCTTGTATATATGGTGCTCAATGGGGCGCTGTGCTACTACGAACGCAACGCGCAAAATGACATCATCGGTCTTGTTGGGGTCTTGTTGACAGCAACGTGAGTGAGGTGGTAACCTATACCTATGACAACTGGGGAAAACTGCTAAATATCGGTGGAAGTCTGGCAAGCACTGTTGGGCAAAAGAACCCTTATAGGTATAAAGAGTATCGGTATGACAACGAAACAAGGATGGATGATACATGATAGTATATCAGCTTATGCATAAGGTGATAATTGAATCAAATGAAAATGTATATTCTGGCTCACTGATTGGTTTTTATTCGTCACGAAAAAAAGCAGAGGAAACCATAAAAAAATATAAAAGCATTGAGGGATTTAAAGACTATCCAAATGGTTTTATAATTGAAGAATATGAAGTTGATGATGATAACGTTACATTTGATTGAGGTAAATCCATGTGTGAATTAAATAAAGTTTTTTTCTTGCAGCATTCATACCAAGGCAGAAGAATCCATATTGCTACCGTGGATACCGGTATGACAATGAAACCGGGTTGTATTATCTGCCGAGCCGGTACTATGATGCTAATGGACATTTCACCGCTTTATTACAAGTAGTGGCGGCATCAGCCTCTTTTGGAGGACCTATCGGACTTATCGCCGTTTGTGTAATAGTTGGAGGGATATTGGTATATGCGGCAGTCAGTTATGCCAATTATTGAAATCAAATTCTTCGGAGTCGGCGGGCTGTTCGGTTGGCTGAAAGCATGAGTTCTCTTCCTAATCAAGGGGATGTTTCAATTGATGATACAGCTCCTCCTGTTGACGCTGGAAACAAGGAAAGTAGTGCTATGGCATCCCAATTACAATCCGAGTAAATCCCACTGGCGAAGAGGAGAGAACGGAGTAAAAGAAACACAAGAAGCCTGGAAAAATAGAGAGTCTAGCGGCAACGGTGTTCGCATTGGTCATTCCGGAAAACGAACAGTTAAAGTTTATTCAGAGAAAAGAGGTCATATGCACGGTTGCTCAGTTAGATG
>NZ_JBDNLG010000024.1:0-30738 GCF_047718355.1 Ethanoligenens sp. | reverse complement strand
TGAATATTGATAAAAGAGGCGGAGCAATTGCTCCGCCTCTTTTATCAATATTCAATATATTCTTACAGAAAAGCTCTATACGGAAGATTGACGGGATAGCTATATCGATCCTCAAATCCGCGACGGTGAAAATATTCCAATTTTTTGCAATCATCTGGAAACAGAAACTTTCCACCCGGCTGCCACAAAAATGGATAGAAAAGATAGTCAAATCGTTCTCTCCGCTGCCGCCACAAGTACAGAATTTCCCGGGGGTCTCCCAACATGTTGGACCAAATATCCCAGTGCAACGGAATTACTACTTTTGTATCCAAAGATTCAGCTGCACGCAGAATATCCACAGAGGTCATCTTATCTTGAATGCCAACGGGATTCTCAGCAAACGCCAACAATGCAATATCGATATCAAAATCTTTTCCATGTTTGGCAAAATAGGTTGAGTAGTGTGAGTCCGCTCCATGGTAAACTGTCCCGCCGTTGGTTTTTATGACATAATTTACCGCGCGTTCATCCATTTCCGGCACTGTGCGATCATCTGGAGTATCCAACCCCACAGAATCGGATATCAGCGCTGTGCGGTCAAATGAGTCTGTTACGATGATTTCCACATCTTTGATCTGTACCACATCGCCTGGCTGGACAACTTTGCATCGCTCACGGGGAACACCCCAGGAAAGCCACTTTTCCACCACGGCCTTGGGTCCTATGAACGGGATCTTTTCACGCACATTTTGCAGAATAGCTCCCGTCACATGCAGATCCTGATGGTCCGAATGAAAATGTGTAACTAAAAAAGCGTCCAGCTTGCGTACTTCAAATGGATCAATTACCATCGGTTGTGTACGCAGATTAGGTTGGATGTTTCGTCCCCCCGTCAAGCGTGCCCACTGGTGTCGGGGGTCCATTTCCGGTTTATAATGGGTGTTCTTCCCAGACCCACACCAGAAATCGACAACAACACTGGTCTGCTGGTCGGATTTAATCCAGACCCCCATATTGCACAGCCACCACAAAGCAACCTTGCCAGACGGTACATTGGTGGTGTCGATTTCTTCATTGAGCCATGTCCCCCATTCTGGAAACACCTCGTCTTTCCACGCCTGTTTTGTCACTTGATGTACGTCTTTAACAGACATAGCCACGTTCCTCTCCACGCCCGTATTGAAAACCGCTCAGGCATTCAGGCTGCTGATTTTTTCATCGAGACTTTTTTTGATGCTGGTCTTGTCCACAAAATTAGTCAGCACGATGGTTTTTGACTTATATTCTTCCGGAAAATTTTCGAACAGTTCGCGCGTGGTCACATAAATATCCGCCGAAACACTTGTAATCGAGCCCAAGTCAACAGTTGCCACTTCCGCATCTTTGCCTTCTTCTTGTAAGATACTTTCAATGTTCATTTTGGCGATTACACTCGAACCCACACCGAATCCGCAGACAGCAACGATTTTCATAATAGTTTCCTCCTGTTTTGTTAAAAAGTTGATAGAAAAAATATGTATGTAAAGGATGGGCAAGAATCAGAACCCAAACAGCATACGCACACCTTTCAGCAGATACATAAGCGGCAGCCAAACCAACGAATAGTCGATATTGGACCAGGTCAAGCCGCTACCGTAAACTGAACCAGTCAGTGGGTAAAGCAAAATAACACCAGCCGAGGAGATGATCGATGTCACCAAACCCGCGGCAACGGCACCGCGCCAACCACCGGATTTATTTCCGAAAACGCCCATTGAACTGCCATCAAAAAACATAATGATAGGGCTGGGAAATACAATAATGGGGGAATGGAATGCGATAGTTGCCAGCGTGACCGCGATAGAACCAACCGTAGACCCGATGAAGCCAAACATTGAACCCATTGGAGAATACGGATAAATTGTCGGGCAATCGAGTGCCGGTACGGAACCCGGTAAAAATTTGTCCGCGATTCCTTTAAATGCCGGTACGATAGAACCAATGAACATACGCACGCCGGAGAGCAGGATAACAATTCCTGCGGTAAATGCAACGCCTTGGAGAATCAAGTAAATAATCCAGTTGGTGGCGTCACGCCCAGTACCCGCCATGGCTTGGATGCCATGCTGACCGACAGCCAACCCAATGCAAATAAAAATGATTGGCATTAAAAACACCAGCGTGATGGTGTTGTCGCGAAACATGGATGCCCATTTGGGAAGTTTGAGATCGTCCGCGTCCTCCTCTTTATTGCCACACCATTTGCCCACATAATGCGCCACTAATGACCCAACTTGCTGCTGGTGTCCCAATGTGAGCGCGTCACCTGTCCATTTACGGGAAAGCACGCGTGGGATGGCCGGCGAATAGGTGAAGAAAATTGCGTTGATAACAGTAGAGACAGCAATGGTTGCTACCTCATTGGTGTGGAGCACACCTGGCAAAGTCACATTCATGAACGCTGCATGATAAAGCATCATGTGCGCGGTAAGGAATGTGTTTTTAAATATTTTCACAGGTGTAATCCGTACCAATACCAAGTGCAGCAGAAATGCCAGTAGGAACGTAATCACGATATCCTTCGCCAGGGTATCGTATTTCATCGCCACACCAAATACAGCGTCATTTGTAGGCAGCACGCCTTTGACATGTAGGGTATCGTTTAATTTTGTAACCAGAGGACCCAGCGTATTAATGAGGACGCCTGCACCCAAGCTCAAAACAGTTAGTCCAACAATGGTCTTTACCGTACCATCGACCACCTGCGGAAGCTTTTTACGCTGTAGGATTAGACCTGCCAGCGCAATGATGCCCAGAAAAATGGTGGAATTGCTCAAGACCTGAAAAACGATAAAATTAAATACCGCTTGCATAATCAGTTCCCTTTCTTATTAATGATAAGCGCAATGTTCACCGCGTCTTCCATGCTGGCAGCTTCCCTTAGCATTGCAATATTTTTTTCTTCATTTAAAAAGCCCACGATTTTTTGCAGCATCTCAAGATGGTTGGACGAATCAATGGAAGCAAGTACAATTACGATATCGACCGGATCATTTTCCGCACTTCCAAATTTGATTGGTGTTTGGAATGTAGCGATACTAAAACCTGTTTGCTTCACATTTTCAGATGGTCTGGCATGTGCCAGTGCCAACCCCGGCGCGATGACGAAGTAAGGTCCCAGTTTTTCCATCGCGTCGAGCATCTCATCCACATAACCCGTTGTGATATTGCCCGTGTCTACCAAAGGCTGCGCTGCTTTTCGGACGGCGCTTTGTCTATCTGCCGCCTCAATGTTCAACTGGATGTCAGTTACCTCGATCTCGTTGATTGATGCCATGATGCAACTCCCTCTTTACCCATCAATGTGATTGGCGTATCTCCCCTTGATCTGTTGCGCTGTTCAGAGCCTAAAAGCACGATCTATCCAGATCGTCCAAATGGACTGCCGCAAGTCACACAACCAAACACTTTCCCATTCATTTTAATCACCACACATTTTTGTAAAATTATCTCCATATCCATTTTGTAAACCGATAAGAGCCAATTAGGACACAGAATCCAACAAGCAGCGCAGATGTGCTTAAACACTGAATCTATCACAACTGCTCGTCCACAACCTATCGTGCTATATCGAATGGAGATAGTGCAGAGTGGAAATAGGAGAATATTTTCTCCAAAACAAATTATATCATATAATATCTAAAATTCAATGATTTTTTGAAAAAATTTTGATTATTATGTCTTATTTTATTAAAATGTCGATAGAAAAACGTGTCACAATAGAAATTAATAGCTTGTATAGATAAAAAGGCCTCACGATGTCGGGATTGAGGCGGATTTTTGTGTGAACTGTTTTCTCTGCTTGAACGCTTATATTCGGTAAGATGAACGTGCAGCGCCATCAGGCGCTGGCCGGGCAGAACACTTCGGATTACCAATAAAACCATGTCCCGGTGGATTGAAGCATATAGGAAGGACGGAAAACAGGATGTTGTCCCAAATTCCGTGAAAATTGAAAATGACAGCTTCGGGTATAGTCTGAAAGACTATGCCCGAGGCTGTCACTCAATGAAATCATACCAGAAATTACAGAAATCCATTAAGGAAAGCGTAAAGGTACTCGATGAGGAGGCATTGCCGGAAACGGCGGCAGCGGGATTATTACACCTCTCCGTAGAGCCTGGGATGGCGGCGGTAGAATCGGATTCCACAGCGCCAGCCGGAGAGCGAGGACAGCATGACAAGTGGGCACACGGCCTACTAATTGTGCTAATCGTCATTCCGGCCTTGCGATGTGCTAAGGTGCTATTCTATTTGTGTGAAAGAGCACTCTTCGCTTTTTCCGCAATGTGCTCCGCCGTAAGTCCATACTGCCGCAAAACCTCTTTGGCAGGACCGGACTGCCCAAACGTATCTTCCACACCCACACGCAGCACTGGCACCGGATGCTCCTCAGCCACCACCTCGCAAACCGCACTGCCCAATCCGCCAATGATATTATGCTCCTCGGCAGTAACAATAGCACCAGTTTCCACAGCTGCTTTCACGAGAAGATCCCGATCAATAGGTTTGATGGTATGAAAATTGAGCACTCGAGCGTGTATGCCGTCCGCCGCCAGCATTTCACGCGCATGTAAAGCTTCCGGTACCAGCAGTCCTGTGGCCGCAAGGGTAACATCGCTTCCGTCTGCCAGTGTTACGCCCTTGCCAATCTCAAATTTATAATCTGCGCCGTCATTGATGACCGGCACTGGCAGCCGTCCAAAACGCAGGTAGACCGGTCCGTCATGTTGAATTGCCGCTTCCACCGCTGCGCGGGCTTCCAAGGCATCCGACGGGTTGAGTATGACCATACCGGGAATGGTGCGCATTAAACCAATATCTTCACAGCACTGGTGGGTCGCGCCATCTTCACCGACCGACAGACCCGCATGGGTCGCGCCGATCTTCACATTCAAATGCGGATAACCGATCGAATTGCGTACTTGTTCAAATGCCCGCCCTGCCGCAAACATGGCAAACGTGCTGGCGAATACAATTTTTCCGGTCGCCGCCAGACCTGCCGCCACCGCCATCATGTTGCTTTCGGCAATGCCGCAGTTGAAATGGCGATCCGGAAACTGCTTTTTAAATGTTGCGGTTTTGGTAGACTTGGATAAATCGGCATCCAGCACCACCAAATCCGAATATTGTGTGCCAAATTCGGCTAATGCATTGCCGTAGGCTTCCCGTGTGGCAATTTTCTTCGTTTCGCTCATTTCTGTACCCCCAGCTTTTCAAGTGCCGTGTCCAGCTCTTGGACAGCCTGCGCATATTGTTCATCATTTGGCGCCATCCCGTGCCAGCCAGCCTGATTTTCCATGAATGACACGCCTTTGCCCTTTACACTGTGCGCCACAATCATGCTCGGCTGCCCTTTAACCGTCTTTGCCTCGGCATAAGCTGCCTCAATCTGATCAAAATCGTGCGCGTCAATCTCTATGACATGCCAGCCAAACGCACGGAATTTCTCCGGGATAGGCAGCGGAGACATCACATCAGTGATCTTACCATCGATTTGCAGACCGTTGTTATCCACACAGGCAACCAGATTATCAAGTTTGTACTGTGCCGCGAACATAGCGGCCTCCCAGACCTCGCCTTCCTCCAGTTCCCCGTCACCGAGAATAGCGTAGACCCGGTAGGGTTTCTTTGAAATCTTCCCTGAAAGCGCCATACCGCAGGCAGCGGAAATACCTTGCCCTAACGAACCGGTAGACATATCCACGCCCGGCGTATCGTTCATGTTGGGATGCCCTTGCAACGTGCTGTTTAAACAGCGGAACGTTTTGAGCTGTTCCCATGGGAAATACCCCTTCAACGCCAGTGCCGCATACAAGCCGGGAGCACAATGGCCTTTTGAAAGCACCAGCCGGTCACGGTCTGGATCTTTGGGTTGGGCGGGATCGACATGCAACTCATGAAAATATAGATAGCAAAGGATATCCGCGATTGAAAGAGACCCTCCCGGGTGCCCCGATTGTCCACTGTAGACGGCCAGCAGTGCGCCTTTACGGATTTCTACCGCTTTTCGTGCCAATACCGTTTTATCAACTGTTTGCATGTGCATTCTCCTTTAAAATAAATTCGATATGGGGTGCGTTACCCGGCTTAATGAACAAACACACTAATCAGCAGTGTACCGCCAAGACCCATTACCGAGATGATTGTCTCCATTGTCGACCAGGACTTTAATGTTTCGGGAATTGTCAGGCCGAAATATTCTTTAAACATCCAGAAACCTGCATCATTCACATGGGAGAAGATTAAACTGCCGGCACCGGTAGCCAGCACAAGCAGTTCCGGATTGGCGCCTGTTGTGGCAATCAGCGGTGCGACGATGCCGGCGGCCGTCATCGCGGCGACCGTGGCCGACCCGAGAGCCAGACGCAGCACAGCAGCAATCAGCCATGCCAGCAGTATGGGGGAGATATTGCTGCCGGAAATCGCGTGTACGATATATTGGCTAACACCGCTGTCGATCAACACCTGCTTGAAACCGCCGCCGCCACCGATGATCAACAAGATCATAGCGATGGAACTGACGGAATCGCCTGCCGTCTTCATGACGCTTTTTATATTGGTACCCTGAAAAAGCCCCAATGTGAAAATAGCAACGATCACGGAAATAAGCATCGCAATCGCAGGGTCGCCAACAAAGTTGACCAGCTCACGCGTGGGGTTTTTAGCAGACATCGTCATGGTTGCGCCCGCCGAAACCGCCATAAGAATGACAGGAACGATGCCGGTAAACACGCTGATACCAAAACTGGGCATTTCCGTTTCGGCAAAAATTTTCGGTTTGAACAGTTTAAGCGGCATCTCCATCCGCAGCATACCCATCTTTTTCAGAATAGCGGTAAAGACGGGACCCGCGACGATAACGGTTGGAATGGCAATAATAAGACCGTAGATCAGCACCCGTCCCAGGTTGGCATTATAAATGCCTGCAATGGCGGTCGGTCCGGGATGCGGCGGCAAAAAGCCATGGCAGACCGACAGAGCTGCGGCCATCGGCACGCCAACATACAGCAGCGGCACATCGGCAGAAATCGCAATGGTAAATGCAAGAGGAATGAGCACAACAAAGCCGATTTCATAAAACATGGCAATACCGGATATGAAACCGGTCAACAGAATGGCCCACTGGATGCGTTTCTTGCCAAATTTGTCGATCAGTGTGTTGGAAATACGCTGTGCCGCACCGGAGTCGGCCATCAGCCTGCCAAGAATAGCGCCAAATCCCAAGATTAACGCCAAGCTCCCCAGTGTGCCGCCAAAGCCGGTTTCCAGCGATTTGACCACTTTGGTCAAGGACATGCCTTCCATCAAACCGACTGCCAGCGCGACCACCACCAGCGAAATGAACCCATTGAGTTTACACTTAATCATTAGGATGAGAAGAAGAACGATCCCGATGGCAATTATAAACAATGGCATATAAATTCCCCCTCCGCAATTATCACACGGTCATTTTTTGGCAAACCCCTCAAACACAGGCAGTAAGCCCTCCACAGCCTGCGTATACAAGTGGAATAATCGGTCGTAACAAGCCCGGTTCTGCTCTCTAGGCTGGTAGGTATCCACCGTGTCCGCCGCGTCAAAACGAGTCTCCAGCGAAGAAATGACCCCCAATGATTTCCACCCCAGTATTACCGCGCCAAAACAGGCGCTTTCGGTATTCTCAAATACAGAAAGATCGGCGTTAAGCACATCACACAGGATGTGCACACATTCCGCGTTTTTAGTGAACCCACCGTCTACATGTACCTGCCCAATCTCGCCAACCAGGGAAGCAACAATCTGGAACACACTGTTGATGGCATAGCAGACGCTTTCGATACAAGCACGTGTGAAATCCTTTTTGGTGTGTGCATCGGTCACACCAACAAATGCACCACGCATATCCGCATTCCAATACGGCGCGCGCTCTCCCATCAAAAACGGCAGGAAAAGCAAATCATGACTGCCCGGCGGCGTCTCCTCAATATACCGGTCAAGATAAGCGTAACTCTTTAAGCCAACACTTTCCGCATGCGCCTGTTCTTCCTGCCCGAACGTGTTGCGAAACCACTGGTAGACGATGCCGCCATTATTGATGGGGCCGCCCACGATGTATTTGTCCTCTGATAACACGTAGCAAAACACACGTCCCCGGCTGTCGGTCACCGGTTTATCAAAGCAGACGCGCACAGCGCCGCTGGTTCCAATGGTGACGGCGGCAGTCCCATTGGTGACTGCCCCCGAACCAAGATTGGCCAGACAGCCATCGCTGCCGCCGGCGATAAAAGCCGTATGTGCATCCAGCCCCATAGCGGCCAGCATTTCGCCATGCACCGCAGGCAATCGGAAGGTGGTGGATACCACTTCCGAGAAGCGGGAAGCTTTCAACCCCAGCAATTGGAGCACTTCTGTATCCCAGTTACCGGTAAACAAATTGTACAGACCAGTCGCAGAAGCAACGGAAGCATCCACCAGATAGTTCCCACAGAACTTATAAAAAAGATATTCTTTTATGGAAATAAACTTTGCTGCCTTTTGAAAAATCTCTTGTTGATAGTCACGCAGCCACATCAGTTTATACAGCGGCGACATTGGGTGGCAGGGCGTTCCGGTACGCTGATAGATGGCCAGCCCCTCTCCGCTTTCTCCAAAAGTACGGGCATAAGCGGTACTGCGGCCGTCTGCCCAAATCATACAGTTTGTAAGAGGTCTTCCATTGCCGTCCACTGCCAGCAAACTATGCATCATAGCACTAAAAGACACCAACTGTACTTCATCCGGCGGTACATCCTCCATTACTTTTCTAATGGTATGAATCACCGCATCTGCAATTGTATCTGGATTCATTTCCCGAAACAACGGTTTGGGAGAAAGGATGGTGTAGCCCTCAAATGCCTTTTTCAGTGCCGTGCCGTTTCGATCGAACAAAATTGCTTTTGTACTGGTAGTGCCAATATCCACACCGATCGCATATCTATCCAAAACAGAACCCCCCTTTACAGTGTGGAGAAATTGTTCTCCAAAACTGATTATAGCACAGTATACACAAAATTCAAGCGATTTATGAAATAATATTACAAATATTTCACACATCATCGCCATCGGTACTGTAAATCAGCCTTTTCTATGCGTGATGGGAATTGCCACACCCGTTGAATCATGCTATAATAAAAGGCAGAAGTCCTCTGTATTTGGAGAACATTTTCTTTTTTCATAGAACCGCCGCATCAAAAGGAGGCGAATGTAATGGGCACATCATATCTCAATAAGATTCAGCAGCTTTACAGTGAGTTAAAGGGTGCGGAAAAACGAGTGGGAGAGTATATCCTCCATAGCCCTAAAGACGTCATCCACCTTTCCATTACGGAACTGGCGGAACGATGCGGAAGCGGAGAGGCCACCATTGTCCGCTTTTGCAAAAAGATGAATTGTAAGGGCTACCAGGATCTGAAAATCCGCATTGCCAGCGAAGTGGTCGACCCGATGGATGATATTTATGAGGACATTCGAGAAGATGACAGCGTAACAGTACTCATGCAAAAGGTCTTCCAATCACATATCCGTTCCCTTGGGCAGACGCTTCAAGGCATAGAACCAACTGATCTTCAGCGTGCGATTGATCGGCTGGCAGCCGCGGACAATGTGGCTTTTTTCGGCATGGGCGGCTCTGCGGCGGTCGCGTTTGATGCTTACCATAAATTTTTGCGTACCGGTAAGCGCTGTGTTTACCAGAACGATTCACATTTGCAGGTCATGACTAGCGCATTTCTAACTTCCAAAGACTGTATCGTCGCCATTTCCAATACAGGCAGCAACAAAGAACTGGTAGAAAATGCGCGTATTGCCCATCAAAACGGTGTTTTTATTATCGCCGTCACTTCCAATGCGCGCTCACCCCTTTCAGAAGTGTCTGATATATCACTTATCAGTTTCGGTTTGGAACAACAGCTCAAAAGCGAGGCTATGTCTTCCCGTTTAAGTGCACTCTGCCTATTGGATTGTCTTTATGTAGGCGTGTGTATGCAGAATCAAGAGGAATATTTTGAGAGCGTGCGCAAGATGCGTGCCGCTGTCGCTTCCAAACGGTATTAATTCCCTTGTTAGATCGATACCCATCATCCGAACCAATCCGACAAAGCGGAAACAACATGCATTAAAGATAAAAACAACCGGGGTACCTTCATTTTTAATCGAGGTACCCCGGTTGTTTTGCAGACCCTATAATGAAACATATTACAGTAAGTAAGAAAACGGCTTTATACGGTATAAGTGGTAGCTGCCGTGGTGCCGCCGTGTCCCGTCCAATTGGTATGGAAAAACTCGCCGCGTGGCTTGTCGACCCGTTCGTATGTATGTGCTCCAAAATAGTCCCGCTGTGCCTGCAACAAGTTAGCCGGCAAGCGCTCGCTGCGGTAGCTGTCAAAATAAGCAATGGCACTGGAGAATGCAGGTGCGGCGATTCCGCGTGTGATGGCGGTAGCAATTACACTGCGCCATGCATCCTGATATTGTTGCAGCACACCGCTGAAATACGGGTCGAGCAGCAAATTGGGCAAATCGGACTGCCGGTCGTAGGCATCCTTGATTTTCTGGAGGAAGTGCGCGCGAATAATACAACCACCACGAAAGATCATGGCAATTTCGCCATAGTGCAGGTCCCAATCATATTGTTTGGCAGCGGCACGGAGCAAAGCAAATCCTTGTGCATATGAACAAATCTTGCTGGCATAAAGTGCACGGCGTACATTTTCGATAAAGGCGTTGCGGTCACCAGTGAATGACGCCGGACTGGGTCCATGCAAAATCTTGCTTGCCCCCACTCGCTCTTCTTTGATGGCAGAAAGGCAGCGAGCAAATACCGCTTCTGTAATCGTCTGTGTGGAAACGCCTTCATCCAAGGCACTCTGACTTGCCCATTTACCGGTGCCTTTTTGCCCTGCAGTGTCCAGAATGACATCCAGCATAGGCTTTCCGGTCTCTTCATCCATTTTTCCCAAAATATCGCGTGTAATTTCAATGAGATAGCTGTCCAACTCACCTTTGTTCCACTCCGTAAAGATGTCGGCAAGTTCCTGATATGATGGGTTCAGCACTTCTTTTAAAAGAGCAAACGCTTCACAGATGAGTTGCATATCCCCATATTCGATGCCGTTGTGCATCATCTTCACAAAATGCCCCGCACCGTTTGCACCGATGAACGTGCAGCAGGGATCGCCATTCACTTTGGCGGAAATAGCCGTGAAAATCGGTTCGACCAGCTCGTATGCATCTTTTTGTCCGCCCGGCATAAGGGATGGGCCTTTTAGCGCACCCTCTTCACCGCCGGAAACTCCAGTGCCAATAAAGCGGAATCCTTCTTGTTCCAATTCCTTGTTGCGCCGGATTGTATCTTTAAAGTAGGAGTTGCCACCATCAATTAGAATATCATTTTTCTGGAGATATGGTTTGAGCTGTGCAATGGTCGCATCCACCGGACCGCCTGCTTTGACCATGATGATGATTTTCCGGGGTACTTCTAACGCATTGACGAATTCTTCAATGGTATATGCGCCCACAACCTGTTTCTCTTTGCACTCAGCCAACATTTCATCGGTTTTTTGACGGCTGCGGTTGTAGACTGCTACAGAATAGCCTCTGCTTTCGATATTCAATGCCAGATTTTTGCCCATAACGGCCAAGCCAATGACCCCAATTTGTTGTTTGCTCATAAAATATACCCTCCTGTGCTTATACGCGCGCACTGCGTTTTTTAATAGGATGGAACTATGCAGCAAAGTCCATGGATATCCATGCCGCTTCGCAATTATAAAGAAAATTTTCTCCATTTCCATTATATCAAGAAAAAATCAAAAAATCAAGCGCATGTGCGGAGTTTATTTTCAAAACAGTAAGCAAGTGTGGTAGGCGGTTGGGCAGGACATTGTATCGTACCGCCGTCCTTCGCCTTCAGCAAACGATCTGCCGCTGTTTTCAAGAAAAGAACGACTGCAGTAAACCACCCCTTTCAGCAGGTAAATCGGCATCTGTCGGTCTCCTCGCACAAACAAAAAAACGAGCAGCGCCCACATGTAATTTTTCCTTGACCGCTGGCAACAAACAGGGTAGAATAGGTGAGTATGTTTATTCGCTGTTCGGCGGTAAACCGAACAGCAACGCGCGCCGCACCCGTGTGCGGGCGATCGAATTTTGGGACATGCATATTTTGGCATGTCGGGACGCGAGGAGGAAACGGTTTGGCGGTAAAATATATTTTTGTAACGGGCGGCGTCGTATCCGGCCTCGGAAAGGGCATCACAGCCGCATCCCTCGGCAGGCTCCTCAAAGCGAGGGGATACCGGGTGACCATGCAGAAATTTGACCCGTATATCAATGTGGACCCCGGTACCATGAGCCCCTATCAGCATGGTGAGGTGTTCGTGACCGACGACGGCGCGGAAACCGATCTTGACCTTGGACACTATGAACGGTTCATTGACGAGAATCTGTCGGTTAATTCCAACATCACCACCGGCAAAGTGTATTGGAACGTTATCACCAAAGAACGGCGCGGCGATTTCCTTGGGGGTACGGTGCAGGTCATTCCGCACATTACCAACGAGATCAAAGAGCGCATCTACCGCGTGGGCCGTACAGGGCACACCGACATCGTCATCACCGAGATTGGCGGCACGGTGGGTGATATCGAATCCACCCCGTTTCTGGAAGCCATCCGGCAGGCGGCCAAAGAAGTGGGTCCGCACAATGCCATGTTTATCCATGTGACGCTGGTGCCATACATCTATGGTTCTGATGAACTGAAATCCAAGCCCACCCAGCACAGCGTGAAAGAACTGCTCTCTCTCGGCATCCAGCCAAACATCATTGTCTGCCGCAGTGAGCACCCCATTCCAGAGGACATGCGTGAAAAAATCAGCCTGTTCTGTAACATTCGTCCGGAGGATGTTATCCAGAACCTGACGGCACCGGTACTTTATGAAGTCCCACTGATGCTTGAAAAAGAAGGCCTGGCCCATTCCGTTTGCCATCATCTGGAATTGGATGAAACCAGGGCACCCGACTTGGACGAATGGCGTGCGATGGTTAAGCGCTTCGAGGACACCAACGGCGAGCTGACCATTGCGCTGGTGGGTAAGTATGTGGAACTGCACGACGCTTACCTCTCCGTAGTGGAATCGCTTTGCCATGCGGGCATTGCCAACGGCGTGCAGGTGCATGTCAAATGGGTCAACTCCGAAGATGTTACACCACAGAATGTAGCCGCGCAGATCGCGGGCTGCGACGGCATTTTGGTACCGGGCGGATTTGGCGACCGGGGCATTCCCGGCATGATTGAAGCCGTCAAATACGCCCGTGAACAGCAGATCCCATTTTTCGGAATCTGTTTGGGAATGCATATGGTCGCCATTGAATTTGCGCGCAATGTAATCGGTTTTGACGATGCAAATTCTGCTGAATTTGAACCTGAATGTTCACACGCGGTCATCGCCTTCATGCCCGACCAAAAGGACATCACCAATCTCGGCGGTACGATGCGGCTGGGTCTGTATCCCTGTAAGTTGAAGGCAGGCACCCTCAGCCGTTCGGTATACCACAACGAAGAACTGATTTATGAACGGCACCGCCATCGGCTGGAATTTAACAACGAATATCGTGAGGATTTCGAGCGCAATGGCATGGTTTTGGCAGGGCTTTCGCCGGATGAAAATCTGGTGGAAATGGTCGAATTGCCCGATCACCCCTGGTTTATCGGTGTGCAATTTCATCCTGAATTTAAATCCCGGCCGAACCGCCCGCATCCATTATTTGCATCCTTCATTGCAGCCGCAAAAAAACATCAGTCCTAAATCAACTCCATCTATTTTTTCAAAACATACGCGACCGGCAAGTTATAATTTGCCGGTCGCGTTTTTTGATGCAAAAAATCCCGAAAAGCAAACCGCTTTCCGGGATTTTCAATATCTCTGCTATTTGATCTGATAAAAATGTACGCCTAAAAAACTTTTACTGTGCTTTGGCGTAAACACTTACACGCTTGCGATCACGGCCCACACGTTCGAACTTCACGCGGCCTTCAATCAGTGCGAACAGCGTGTCGTCGTTTCCACGACCGACATTTTCACCCGGATGAATATGTGTGCCGCGCTGTCTCAGAATGATGTTGCCTGCGAGGACAGCCTGGCCGTCCGCACGTTTTACGCCAAGGCGTTTGGACTCGGAATCGCGTCCGTTTTTGGTAGAGCCTACCCCTTTTTTATGTGCCATCAGATTTACCTCCCTGCGCATTCAAGCAACTGTCGGACTGGCGCTTAAGCACCCAGCCGCGACGTGCTTTTCTTATACCCGCATCAGCCCTCGATTTTTTCGATCTGGACTTTCGTATAGGGCTGACGATGGCCCTTGCGTCTGCGGTAATTCTTTTTGGCCTTGTATTTAAAGACCAGAATCTTCTTCTCTTTGCCGTTCTTTACTACTTTGGCGGACACCTTCGCACCATCCACATACGGTGCGCCGATGACCAACCCCTCATCCTTGCCGAGTGCCGCCACTTTTTCAAATGTGACTTCCGCGCCCTCGTCAAGGCCAAGTTTTTCGACAAAAACAGTGTCGCCCTCAGCGACCTTGTACTGTTTTCCGCCGGTTTCAATTACTGCATACATGTAATGCACCTGCCAATTCAGTCTCGCTGCACGGGGCATGGCATTTGCCATTTACAAACCCATAGCAAGCGGCACGATATAGTATACCGGAACGGCGACGGATTGTCAAGCATTTGTTGGACGCAGCGCCGCCGCTTTCACCGTATTTTTCAACAGCATTGCGCGTGTCATAGGGCCGACACCGCCCGGCACCGGTGTGATATAGGATGCTTTCTCCGCCACCGCCGCAAAATCCACGTCGCCAGCGAGCTTGCCGCTCTCCAGCCGGTTCATGCCGACATCGATGACCACCGCACCGGGCTTCACCATGTCTGCCGTCACAAAGCCTGCACGGCCAACAGCACTCACCAGAATATCCGCCCGTGCCGTGACCTCCGCCAGATTTGGCGTTTTGGAATGCGCGATGGTAACTGTTCCGTTCGCGTGCAGAAGCAGCATGGCCATCGGCTTACCCACGATGTTGCTGCGCCCGATGATTACGCACTCTTTCCCTGCCGGAGAAATCCCTGCGTCGGCAAGCAATTCCATGATGCCTGCCGGTGTACAGGGCAGAAAATCATAATCGTCCAACATGATGCGCCCCACATTTGAGGGATGGAATGCGTCCACATCTTTAGCAGGATTGATGGCCGCGATCACGGCGCGCTCGTCAATCTGCTTGGGCAATGGCAGCTGCACCAGGATACCGTGTACCATCGGGTCACGGTTGAGCCTGTCTACCACGGTGAGCAATTCTTCCTGTGTGGTGTCTGTGGACAAACGGCAGCCCACCGAACGGATACCAACTTCTTCGCAGTCTTTTTCCTTATTGCGCACATAGACCTGTGAAGCCGGATTGTCCCCCACCAACACAACCGCCAAAGAGGGCGAAATCCCATGGGCTTGCAGAGCGCGCACTTCCTTCGCCACCTGTGTGCGTACTTTTGCAGAGGCGGCCTTACCGTCAAGCAATTTTGCAGGCATTACTCCTCGTCCTTCCGTTTATCAGCATGTTCTGCCGTCTGTGTGTCGGCGGGCCGTCCATTGTTTTCATCCACCGACTGTTCAGCCTTTTTGCGTTCGTCTTCTACTGCCCGTGCCGCTTCCGTAAACAACGGTGTATACGCGGCTTTATCCGCCGCCATTTGCCGCAGCTTCATCCGCTTGAAAACAATGAGGCAAAGAGCCACGACAAATGTGACCGCCGCCACCAGCTGTGACACGCGGATATTACCGATCATCAAGCTGTCGGTGCGCAGGCCCTCAATGAAGAACCGACCGAAACCATACCACATGACATACAGTAAAAAAACTTCGCCGTTGAATTTGCGATGCTTGTGATATTTGTGAAGAATCAAAAAACCGACGATGTTCCAAATCGATTCAAAGAGAAAGCAAGGCTGATACCCTATATTGACATTGCTTGGATCGACACCCGCCATGCGCCACCATGCATTTGTAGCCGCTCCATAAGCCTCGCGGTTAAAGAAATTCCCCCAGCGCCCAAGGGCCTGTCCGATGGGGAACCCCAGCCCCGCAATATCAAACACAGCGCCGACACTGATTTTTTTCTTTTTGCAAACAAGAAACGCCGCAACCAATGCACCCACAATGCCGCCATAGATGCCAAGTCCGCCGTCCCGCAAAAACAGGATGGAAATCGGATTCTGAAAATATGGGTTTCCGTATGGCGACGGGTAGAAAATCACATAATACAGCCGCGCACCCACTACGCCGCAAATGAGGGAAATAATAATGATATCTGTCAGATCGTCGGGTTTTATATGGAAATCCTTGCAGTGTCGGAATGCGTACCACATAGCAAGCAGCAGCCCGATGGCGATCAAAATGCCATACCATTTGATTTCAAAACCGCCGATGTTAAGTGCGCTTGAGTGGACAGGCAGGGAAAGACCCAGTCCGGGGAATGTAACCGGAATGTTCTCATTCATGAACTTGCAACTCCTGTTTTTTAAACAATTAATAAACGGCGTGAATGTGTTGGTATGTAGCGCGGGCATGCGCCCGCGTACATCCTTTTAAGATACCTGCGCGGATTCCACCGGCAAAATCACCGAAAGTGCGGCGTTTTCCTGCCGCAGCACGGTCTCCAAACGATTCTTGACATCCTCTTCCGTTACCTGTGCCACAGCTTCCACCATGTCAAACGGCCCCATACCCAGAAAACGCAGCCCCGCCATTGCGTTGGCCACGCCATCCACATGGTCATAATGTGATACCAGCCGCCCGTAGGTGTATTTTTTGGCGCGGACAAAGGCCTCCTTATCGATGCCGTCCCGTTTTAGGCGGTCGATTTCCGCATAAACCGCCTCTGCCACGGCATCCGGATCGCGTGATTCGCCGCCGAGAAGCACCGTGCTAAAACTGCGCCCGGTGAAGCTCTCGGTGCCAAAACTGGAATTGATAAGCCCCGCGTCATACAGCTTGCGGTAGAACGGCGAAGCAGTGCCGCAGAGAATCTCCAGCAAAATAGATGTGACCGCTTCTTTGTCAGCGGCATCTTTACCGCTCGCAGGCAAGTCTTTGAATCCCAAATTAAACAGCGGTACGGAGACCGACAGACGCTGTTCCACCCGTGGCTGTACCACGCCCGCGGGTTCTTCGTCAAATTGGCTCTCCACCCCGCTGGGCGGTGCGTCTTTGAGCAGTTTGTCCGCCAACTCAGCCACGACCTGCGGGTCCACATCGCCGGCAACGCAGAGCGCCATGTTGTGCAGATTATAAAACGCGTGATAACACTCATAGAGCAGGTCGGCTGTGATGTGCGAAATGGACTCCGTGGTTCCGGCAATATCAATCTTGACCGGATGCTTGTGATAAATCGCACCCAGCAGATTGAACATCACCCGCCATGCGGGATCGTCCTCGTACATTTTGATCTCCTGCCCGATAATGCCCTGTTCCTTTTGCACGGTCTGCTCGGTGAAATACGGGCTTTGTACGAAATCCAGCAAAATCTCCAGCGATTCCCTGAACCGCTCCGTACTGGAAAACAGGTAGCAGGTACGGTCAAACGAGGTATAAGCGTTGGCGCTCGCTCCGGTACGCGCATAGCGGGAGAATGCATCGCCGTCCTCGCTCTCAAACAACTTATGCTCCAGAAAATGTGCAATCCCCTCCGGCACTGTTACATCCTTGTCACCTACATGGAAGTGATTGTCGATGGAACCGTATCGCGTACCAAAAATGGCGTATTGGGACGCATACCCTTTTTTCGGTGCGATGAAGATATCCAAGCCGGTGGGATGCTTGGCATATAGCACGGTTTCACCCAGCCGCTCATTGGTAATGGTGGTAAATTCCATCTCACTCCGCCTCCTTTTCGCCCGCAAGCAGATAGACTGTGTCGAGCGCGATACCAGACGCCGCATGCACCACTTCCGCTTTTGAAAGTGCGGCAATCGCCTCCGCAACCTGCTCCGGCGTGCGGATACGGCCAACCAGCGCCTGTGCCAGATACCACATAGCGATACCTTCAAGCGAATCGTTGAGTTCTTTATAGGAATTTTGCAGGCTCAGCACTGCAAAACGCAGATCATCATCAGAAAAATCCCCGGCTTTGAGCGCATCAAGCTGCCTGAGAATCTCCACACGCGCTTTTTCAGCGTTCTGTTCTTCCACGCCGGATTCAATAAACACCAGTCCCTTGTGCCGTTCATACCGTGCATAGCAATAATAACAAAGGCTTAGTTTTTCACGCACATTTAAAAACAGCAGCGCGTGGGGCGAACCGCCCAGCACGGTACAGGCCAGCTGTGCCGCGTCGGCTTCCGCGTCCGGCAGCGCCACACCCGCGCGAAAACCCAAACCCAGTTTGGCCTGCGTGACCGGCAGATGTTCCACCGTTTCTTTCACCACGCCGCGCGGCGCACGTATTACCTGCGTCTCGCAGAAAAACGGCTGGTCACGAAGAATCTTGTTGAAAGCAAGCTTGAACACTTCCCGTGCGCCATCCGCATCCCCTGCCCCAACAAACAACACCTCTGCGCGGGCGCGGGTAAGCACCTCACGCCACGCGCACACCAGTGCGTCTGGCGTAATGGCTTCCACCATTTCCACACTGCCGTATTCGTTCACGCCAAAAGCTTCGCCCCGGCACATTTCCTCCCGCAGGCGATAACTTGCATATGCGCGCTTGTCGTTGAGTTTCGAGCGGATGATATCAGCCAGATTTCTTTTTTCAACCGCCACATCAGCCGCACGGAAAGCCGCATTTTCAAAGGCAGGATCAAATACAACATCGCGCAGAAGCGAGACGCCTGCTTTCAGCAATTCTTCCTGCTCCAGTGCAAAACGGTCACCCAACACTTCAATATAAAGTGTAACGATCTGTGTCTCTCCGCGCTTGGACACATCCCATTCAAGCTGCGCGCCATACAATTCCGCCAATCGGGCATTCAAAGCCGTCATGTCCGGATACGCACGGCAGCCCCGCCGCAGCACCATGGGCAGCAGCGCGTACAGGGAAGCTGTTTCTGCCCGCAGAGGCAGAACAAAGTTGATTGAAATATGGTTGTATTTGAATTTGTCCTCATGCACCGAGGTAAAATAAATCCCCTCTTTTAAGGGAGTCCTTTGAAACTTTTCCGTAAACACGCACCTCCGCTGTTCATTTTCATGTCTGGGCCGCACCTGTTTCAGGCTGCCCGCCCGAAAAATACCCGTCATGCCCAATCTGCCGATTTTTTCCGTCAATCATCTTTATTATATCACATGGAGGGTAAAATAACTATATAATCGGCAATTGCACGGTACATGCTTGCAAGCAAAAGCACGCCGTACTCCCTTCAGGCAATGCATTCATTCTTTAACAAGCTATATCCCGGTTGAAAAACGTGCTCCGCCCGCCGTTGACAAGCAAATACAAAACCGGTATGATGAACGGTGTCGGATTTCGCGTGTTTATTGTTTATTATTGAAGAAATCTATCGGATAAATCACATAAAGCGGTTGCAAAACCGCGGCGCGCCTCAAAAGCGCGGGAAAACGGAGGCGTTATGTTCGTCGATACAGCAAAAATTATGCTCAAGGCGGGGGACGGCGGAAATGGTTGTGTGTCGTTCCGGCGGGAAAAATATGTGGCAGCGGGCGGCCCGGACGGCGGGGACGGCGGCAAGGGCGGCGACATTATTTTTGAGGTGGATGATAACCTTTCCACCCTTTCAGACTTCCGCTACAAACGCAAATACGCAGCGGAAAACGGCGAGAACGGCAAGCAAAAAAAGAGCTTTGGCCGGCGCGGGAAATCACTGGTCATCAAAGTGCCGCGCGGCACGCTCATCAAAGACGAAGCCACCGGAAAAGTGCTGCACGACATGTCGAACGACGAACCATATGTCGCCGCACAAGGCGGTAAAGGCGGTTGGGGCAATTGCCATTTTGCCACGCCGACAAGGCAGGTTCCGCGCTTTGCCAAAAGCGGCATTCCCGGTGAAGAACGTGAGATACGTCTTGAGCTGAAACTACTGGCGGATGTAGGCCTTCTGGGCTTCCCCAATGTGGGAAAATCCACCCTGCTCTCCACGGTCAGTGAAGCCAAACCCGTCATCGGCAACTATCCGTTCACCACCCTCTCCCCAGTACTGGGCGTGGTACGCGTCGGCGACCGTTCTTTCGTCATGGCGGACATTCCCGGCCTGATCGAAGGCGCCAGCACCGGCGTGGGGTTGGGGCACGCCTTTTTGCGCCATGTGGAACGCTGCCGTCTGTTGGTGCATATCGTAGACATTTCCGGCAGCGAGGGGCGCGACCCCATTCAGGATTTTGAAACCATCAATGCGGAGTTGAGCGGTTATAGTCCGGAATTGTCCGAACGACCGCAAATCGTAGCGGGCAACAAATGCGACATTGCCGACGAAGAGGCCGTGGCGCGCTTCCGTGCATTTATTGAAGAAAAAAAGCTACCGTTCTTCCCTATCTCGGCGGCCACGCAAAACGGCGTCACACCTCTTTTGCAGGCTGTAGCTGCTAAACTTGCCGCGCTGCCCCCTATCAAGATCTTTGCACCTGAAGAATTGCCGCAGGAAGATTTTGAAAAGCATGCCGAACGCGAAATCACCGTCACGGAACATGACGGCGTCTATTTCGTGGAAGGACGCTGGCTGCTCAATGTCATCGGTTCTGTCAATTTTCAAGACTATGAATCGTTGCAGTATTTTCAGCGCGTACTGCGCAACAGCGGCGTGATTGACAAATTGGTGGAGGCAGGCATCCACGAGGGAGATACAGTGAGCATCTATGACGTGGAGTTTGATTATGTTGGATAACCTGCTAAATGTACCCTTACCACCCGCGCAGGCCGCCCTGTTCAGCCCGCTCACTCTCGCATTCATTGGCGATGCGGTCTACGAATTGCTGGTGCGGGAACAAGTCGTAGCGCATGGCAGCGCGCCGGTAGGCAAATTACATCACCGGGCGGTGGATTTCGTACGGGCGGATGCGCAGGCACACGCGGTTCAGCTCCTGCTGCCCATGCTGACTGAAACAGAAACAACCGTACTGCGGCGCGGACGCAATGCCAACACTGCCCATGTTGCCAAGCATGCCGATCCTGCCGACTATCGGTATGCCACCGGACTGGAGGCACTGTTCGGCTACCTATATCTCATTGGGGAAAATGGCCGTCTGCGAGAATTGTTCACGATGATCGTTAAAGAAAAAGAAACCGCAGCGGGAAAAATCTAAAGAGACAATTATCATCTGTAAAAAAGCAAGTTGGGGAGAACTGTTATGAAGTATAGAGGCAAGCCGATATCGTCCACCAAAATCACACCACGCGAATTGGCCAAGGATGTTTTGTTTTTTGTGGCAGGCACCTTCCTGTACTCCATGAGCGTTTCTGTGTTCACGGCACCCAATCACATTGCGCCTGGCGGTGTGACCGGTCTTTCCACTATCCTGCATTATCTCATCCATACGCCCATCGGTACAATGATCTTCATCTTGAACATTCCGCTGTTCATTCTTGCCTGGCGCTTTCTTGGAAAACGCCTGGTGGTTAAAACCATTTTCTGCACATTGCTGGTGTCCGTTTTTACGGATGTCCTCGCGCTGCCGTTTGTACCCACCTACACGGATAATTCCATTCTTGCAGCGCTGTATGGCGGCGTACTGTCCGGCGCGGGCCTAGGGCTGGTGTTTCTGCGCGGCGGCACTTCCGGCGGCAGTGATGTTTTGGGGCGTCTGCTTCGGTTAAAATGGCCTCACATATCTATGGGACGTATGATGCTTTTAGTCGACTTCTGCGTCATCGCGCTATCTGCACTGGTGTTTCGAAACGTTAATGTCGCGCTGTTCGCCATCGTGGTGGAATTTACTTCCTCACGTGTTGTAGACAGCCTGCTCTACGGTGCGGATAACGGCCGCATGGCGCTCATTATCTCCGACCGGTATCAGGATGTAGCAGAGGCAATCCGTCTGGAACTCAACCGTGGCGTCACGCTGCTGAAAGGCGAAGGATATTATACCGGCAAACAGCACGAGATTCTGCTCTGTGCCGTCCGTCGCACACAGGTAGCCAGACTGCACGCCCTTGTGCGCCGCACCGACCCGCAGGCGTTCGTCATCATGTGCAGCGCCGACGAAGTGCTGGGCCGCGGCTTCAAGCCACTGCACCAGCGCGACTGAGGACTAATTGAATGGTAATGTATGCCCATACCAGGCGATGATTGTCCGCTAGGCACACGATAAAAATTTTCTATTGAACCGATGGCTTTTATTCTATACGTCGGTTTCAGACCCAAATCGTGCTTACAGCCTGATTGCAAGAATACACGATATCCTGTAAAATAGAAGATAAACAGTGTTACACAATTTTCACACATAAGGTTATTGGACGGGAGACGGAAATTTGACTATTTTGATTGGCATTTTTATTGTGATTTTCGGACTGGTATTCGGCAGTTTTCTAAATGTGTGTATTTACCGCATTCCGTTAGGCGAATCATTTGCCACTGGCCGCTCGCACTGCATGGCATGCGGACACGAATTGCGTGCGCCTGATCTAATCCCTGTATTCAGTTATCTTTTCTTGCACGGTAAATGCCGGTACTGCGGCGCGAAAATCAGTGTGCAATATCCTCTGATTGAACTGATGAATGCTTTTTTGTATCTTGCGCTGTATCTGCGATGTGGATGGCATCCCATTTTCTTTCTTTATGCCGCATATGGTTCCGCATTGATTGTTACCGCTCTAATTGATATAAAGACCCAAATCATCCCCAACGGACTTGTGCTGTTTGTCGGTGCGGTCAGTGTTATTGGTTTGTTTTTTCTGCCAGAAAAACCGCTTGGATGGCGGCTGCTCAACGGATTGCTGGGATTGTTGGCGGGCGGATTGCCACTGTATGCCGCCGCACTCCTTTCCAAGGGCGGCATGGGGCTGGGCGATGTCAAACTTGCCGCAGCGTGCGGTTTACTGCTGGGTTGGCAGAACACCCTGCTGGCATTATTTTTCGCCGTTGTCAGCGCGGGGATATTCGCTGGTTTTCTCGTCATCATGCGTAAAAGGAAGATGCAGTCTGCTATTGCTTTCGGCCCTTTTCTATCAATGGGTTTTGGCATTGCACTGCTATGCGGGAGCACTATCATCACATGGTATCTGCATCTTTTGGGCATATGATTCAGCTATTTTCCTGGAATTCAATGGCTGGTCCAGAAGTAACTGTGGATGGTCTGCTACCATTTACGGTCAGCCCGGTTACTCCCAAAGATGAATCCAAATTATTCAATATGATATTGGTCTGCATAGACGAAAGAACTGCACCTGTGGAAGATCGTTTAACCTCCAGCGATACCTTTAACAACATATCCCCAACATAAGCAAACTGCAAATTGCTAATATACATGTTGTTATTCCAGTTGGCGTTGTACGCCTGCTCGTTTTGATAGGTGCTGGTTGACTGAATCGAGTTACTTAATGGAAATGACGCGTAGACCAGCCTGCCGCTATGCAGACTGGGTTCCACATATAGGGCGCTGTCATATTGCGGCGTAGTTGTGGTATTAATGGATCGCGTTACACTAACCGAGCCCGCCACAATGGGTTGTCGAATATTCACCGACTTCGCATAGGACACTTCGCTGCGGATATGTTGCATCGTTTGAAGCGCAAGCGCCTGCGCCTCCTGCGTGTTGTTCGCCTGCGCATACAGGCTCATCCCGACCGAAAAAACTGTTACTGCCGCCGCACCAATAATGGCGGTAATTGCCATGGAGATAATCAGTTCGATCAACGTGAACCCCTGTTGTTTTTTAAAAATATGACACATCTGGGTTCCTCCTCCGCACCAGTCCCGTTACTGTGGCACAAATGTGTAATACGTCACGCTGTTATCCACCCCTGCCGAAGCGGTTCCCTTCACGTAGCTTCCAGATACCGTATAAGAATTGGTGCCGTCTGAAAAGACCATAGTGCCGGAGACTGTGCTTACGCTTGCGCCTGATGTACTGCCCGTACCCATGGTTGTCTGCTGTGCGACGCCGCCTGCAGCCGTCATACCGCCTTTTGTGTTGCCGCGCGCGCGGCTAATGACAGAAAGGGACAACATCAGCACCGTGCATACGAACACGGCCACCACCGCAAACAGCGCAACGCTGACAATGCCTTCAATCAAGGTATCTCCGTGTTGTTCTCTATAAAAACGAATGAAAAACAAATCCCATTTTTTAAACTGCTTCATTTGTTCGACCACCCCGCTATCGCACTGTTCCCAAACTGCGTGCTGTAATTGCCAGATGCAATATTTTCCAACGGTGTGCCGGCGAACATTTTCCCAGTAATAGAATCTATTAAGGGGGGACAATAAGCAAAAACAGGTTGGGAGCTAAGCTGTACGGTGGAAGTCGTAATAAGCGCACTTCCATAAAAACCCGCGCTGCTCCATGTTGTGCCGGATGTGCTTGTCCACTGGAAAGAAGGCGTATACAAATATGCCTGCAATACTGCATATGTATCAAGATACCACATATTGGCGTATGTCGCTGTAGGATCATACGTTTGGTGACCTTCAATAATCAGAATTTTAGGGGGGTTGGACGCACTTGCGTTTGTCCATGTGATGGATCCGCTTTGCACAATTTGATTTACTTTATAGGTTGCATCATCGGGTATATAGATATATAGATAATTGCTTCCAGACACAGTAATGTTACAGCTGATTGTAAACTTGTTGCTGCCAACGCTTGGTGCCAGCAATAGCCTCATTGGAGATCCTTTTGAACTTCCTGTATTTACCGTATAATTGTGTAAACTATTTACCATATCTTGTGTCAACAAGCCGCTGGAGGAAGTAGTTGCAACGGTTCCATTCTTCTCAAGTGATAAAATATCACTATCATTTTCCGTTCGTTTATATGCCAGGCTGTTGCTGTAGTATGGGTCGTTCGTTCCATTGTTATACCCAATCTGCATGGGCATATTGCCCGGATACGTAACCGAAAAATTTGCTTTTCCATCGGATTGGGTAATGGGCTGATTAGGACTGAGTCTTTGGATCGAGCCTTTTATAGTGATAGTCCCCGTTACATACAGGTGGTTCACATACAGTGTCTGTCCGACATCTACAGTAAGGTTGCCGTTCACATAGACAGAGTCAGCATAATACTTATAGAAATCATCTCCGTTTGATTGCCAGCCGTTGAAATAATAACGCGTACCAATATATAGGTTGCCCGTTGTGCTGATGTTGTGGAGATTCCCTTGGCTATTATAGTGCCCTGCAAGGTATAGGTTTGAATTCTGCCACGACCCACCGTTCCCTTGTGCGCGATTGGGATTGGCAATACCGATCAAATCCCCATTGATTGTCATGTTGTTGAGTGTGGTCACGTCATAATATGTTGATTGTCCTGTAAATGTCGCACCACTTGCAAAATGGGGTGCGTCATACCCCGCCGCACCCGAAATATAACGTACATTCTGAAATGGATTTGCATAATTTTCGCCCTGTGTAACAGATGAAGCGGTCCAATTTAAATTTGCCGTCACCTGTGCGCGCTGCTGGTTGATGGCAAATTTGGCAGAGGGGATATTGGTTGCGGTCAGTTTCAGGGTTCCATCTGTATTTTTTGTAAAAACAACACTGTAATTTCCCAACCCATTTGCAGCCGATCCCATCAGGGTATACGATAAACGCGACCCGTTAAGCACGCCGATAAGTGCTTGCTGTAAATTGTATAGAGAGCCGGAAGTCGCGGTTGTAACTGCGGCTTGTTGAGCCAGTTTAGTAGCAGCGCCATTAGCTGAGCGCGCTGTAAAATACGCCTGTTGGCTTCTATTTTCAACTGTAGAGACCGTCGTGGACGCACAGGCAAGAGAAAACACTGCCATCGCCATCACCATAAAAAATGCAAAGAACACCATCACAAGCAAAAGCGACGAACCTTTTTGTCCGTGGTCTGATTGGCCCCGCAACACCTTATGTATGAGCATATGCACCTCTTTTCTTTCAACGACTGCACCTACATGAGGCTGGGCTTGCCGGAAACTGCCGGCAATGTCCACACCAACGTCTGGTCGCTGTCGCTCGGTTTTAATGCACCATAGCACCTGACTGTCACCGTAATCGACGCACCGGATATCTGCAAAGATGTCACCTGCACGGTTTTACCCGTATTTTTCAAGGCGTCCAGAAAAGACATCGCTTGTGCATAGGTGCCTGTCATTGTTAAAGTAACATCCACCTGCAAAACCTTTGCAGACATATTTTGTGTCGAGGCAGTCGAAGAGTTGGCAGCATTTGCGGAGGATACCGGCTGCGAAGATGCCGGCTGCGAAGATGCCGGCTGCGAAGATGTAGGTCGCGAGGATGATGTGCCTGCGGATGAAGATGATGAACTGCCCGCCATCCTACGATAGGTGTCTGCAAGCGTCCCCAACTCATATGGCGGCACTGTGCCGCCGGCCTGGGTGCTATTGGCAGCCTTAGCCGTACCGGACTGTGCATCCGCAGTAATCTGGACCGCCTGTGCATCCGAAAACGTGGCGTTGCTAAGACTCAGCCCCGCACCGTTCATCAAGTGAACGAGCCAAACATTCAGCAGGTCATGATCCACCGATGGCAACAGCGCCCCAGCCTTTGTCTGGCAGGCATCTAACTGTTTCTGGATATTTTTCTTTAATTGGGGTGCTTCCGCCACGACGCGCATTGCATTGTTCACTTGTTGGTTAACCGCAGCCATTTGCTTGGATTGCACCCGCATGTTTAAATAAGCAGGACGGATAAGGAAATAAAAACCCAGCAACACAATTGCAATCACGCCCAACGCAATCAGGTAAATCTGGTCACGGGGTGTAACCTTCATGTTCATTACGATCCCCCCTGTACGGTGCAGGTGATAACGGACATATATCCGTTGGCGGCATCTGAGCTGACAATATCATAGCTCACACTCGAAAACATGTTGTTTGATTTTAAGGAATTTACAAAACTTGAAAATGCCAGCTGATCTGTTGAAACACAGGTGAGCATCAGCGTTTGATTGCTCAAATTAATAATCTGAACCGTCAAATTTGCAGGAGCAGATTTTGCCACCTCTGTAAACATTGCCGATGTATAAGCTGGCATCTGCCCAAATTTCTGAATTTGGGTTTGTGCCGTCGCTCCATATTGCCGCAGCACAGCAATTTCTTGTGTTGCTTTGTCCCACGCCGCTTGTGCATTTTTTACGTTATTGGTTGCCAGATAGGCATTGCCGCTGCGAATTCCCATCTTCATAAAATGGCTTGAAATGTTCAGATAACAAAACGTACCCAACACGGCCAGCAGGCTGGCACCCAACACAAGTACGGCTATACGCTTTATGCTGTTCCGCCTGCCCGTTGGGTTTTGATAGGCGCTTAATAAATTCAAATCTCGTTGTATCATATGTCACACCTCGGTTGGAGAGGCCATGCCGCCAAGCCCTCAAGCATTGGTTCGCTCGGCCACATCACTTTCTCTTCACAGTAACTCTTTCCAACGGTCTCGTCAAAATTTTACGCCAATCGTTGCGCTCGGTCTGAATAAAGGATCCAAATCCGCAGAGATATTCCGACACGTCACAATCCTTGGGTATCTGCACATTGGAAATTGAATAGATTACCTCTGTCGGCAGCCCCAGCGCATCCGTCAAGATGTCCGCAAGTCCGTACAACCTGGCAAGATCTCCAAACAGAAAAAAGGCGGTTACTGGATTGTCCGCATTCCGTCTGCGTTGAAAAAGATTGATTTTTTGCAATTCTTCTACCAACCGGTTCGTATAGTTTTTAAATGCACGATCCACGATTGAGTCGATGTGCGGATCAGCCAATACCTTATTGATTTGATTCTTAAAAGAATCCCCGCCGACATTACCAGCATGACTCTCCAGCAGTATCATCATCTCCTGTACGGTAACCGGAACAAAACGAGAAAACGCGCGCTCCCCATCTGCAAACAAATGAACGGACAGCCCATCTGCTTCAATCTGCACAAAAACCCTGGCCTGTTCCGGACCTTCGGCATTCACACTTGCCAAAAGCAACAGCTTTTCAAGCGAATTGGTTAACAAATCCACCGCTCGCAAACGTTGATGCATATCCTGCGCCAGTTGCAAATACCCTTCAAGCATCTCTTTGGGAACAGCATACGCCCAAACCGGGCAGACTTTTTCCCCGACATTCTGGCTGTGTATAGAACAATCATAAACATATTCATCCGGACTGCTTACCACCTGGCGAATCTCGTTGCGTGCCATACGCGGGATATCCGCCTCTGCATTTGGCAGCTCCAGCCTGCGGAACAAGATCGAACCGCTATCGATAATATACGTCACTTGGTTTTCGGTAAATCCGCCCTGGCGAATCATTTTCTGGATAAAAGTAGACAGCTCAAGACGCTTTTTGACAAATCCGTCATCCAAGACATCTTCAGAAAAATCGCTCTTTGCGCATTTCCGTATCTGAATGCCAAAAGAAGTCCGTTCGCCTTCCACCAATAAAATATTCGTTTTGCCTATTGCAATTGAAAGCATTTTCAACCTCCAAAACCTGTCTTTGGAGCACAGGTTATAAGCCTGCCCCTCCCGTGCTATTGAGTTGATGGTACATCGAATAAATGGGTGTAATAATTGAAATAACAATAAACCCAACAATGACTGCCATAATAACAATCATCAATGGTTCCAGCATACTCACAAGTCGTGTAATCGCATTGTCTGCCTCTTCGTCATAAAAAGCCGCTGTTTTACGCAGCACACCTTCCAGATTACCAGACTCCTCCCCCACTGAAAGCATGGAGCAAAGCATTGGCGGAAAACTCTCCCGCCGGCGAATCGACACGGACAAAGGCACGCCGCGGCTTACGTCTTTCCTCACTTCTGCCATCAAGCTTTTTACTTGTCTATTATTAATCACCTGTTCAATGATTTCAATAGACTGCACGATTGGCACGCCACCGTTAACCAATGAAGCAAGCGTACGTGCGAAGCGGGCACTCTCGATGGTCATAATCAATTTGCCCAAAACCGGCATACGCAATATGCGTCTGTCACACCAAAGCCGTATCGCCGGATTTCCCATCAAAACACGCACAATTCCAATTAAGATCAATATTGCAAAAGCCAGAATGTACCAGCTGTTTTGAAGAAAACTGCTTAAGCCGAGCAGAATTTTAGTTGTAATGGGAAGTGCGGTTCCCGTCGTCGTAAACATGGTCATGAAAGTTGGCATAACAAACGTCAGCAAGAAAAACACGACCAGCACCGTTATAACCGACAGAAAAATAGGGTATGTCAGCGCCTGCCGCACCTTGTTATTCATTCTATTTTCTTTTTCATACTGGTCGGCCATGCGCATCATTGCTTCTTCAAGCGTCCCACCTGTCTCACCAGATGCTATCATGTTCAACAGCAAGGGCGGGAACGCGCCCTTCTGCTTCTCCATAGAGCGCGAAAGCGCTTCGCCATGCTGTACGTTTTCATATACACCGCGGATTGCACGCTTCAATTGCTGGTTCTGTGTCTGTTCATACAGGACATCCAAGCACTTGATAACCTGTAGGCCGGATTCAAGCATGGTGCTAAACTGCCTGCAAAAGACCGCAAGATTTTTAACACTAATTTTGCTGTTGAACCATAGCCCTTTCTTGAGATCATAGCTTTCGTGCACATCTACGACATACAGGTCACGCTCTTTCACAATTCGGTAAAATTCGTCCAAACTCTGCGCTTCCTGTGTACCGCGTATGGATGCGCCGTCCATATCGCGCGCTTCGAAAATATATCGTCCCATGGAACTCCTCTCTGCTATGGCTGCACGGTCCTGGTCAGGAATCAAAAGCAGACCCGCAAAAAGCACCATAGACTGGGAACAGGCCGACTCCAAAGAGCCGACCTGTTAAATTATAAAACTGTCATTTAATATGTACTTATTAAAATGTTTAATGCGATGAAATGACACTGCTTACGAAATCGGATATGTAATGTTGTTCGTAACTCCATATTTGGCAATGACCACACTAGAAATTTCACCGCTTGTGTCAACCACAATGGATTTAATAGTAATCGGGGTTCCTGTACTTGGCGTTGTGACAGAATCAGCGGCAATCTTACCACTAAAAGAAGCGCCAAGATAGGTTTGCAGATCGGTCTGCGTGATGGTCGAACCGTATGCATTCGCACTTGCAGCCAAAGTAGTACCCGCATTATCTTGTGCCGTCGCATAGGACTGCGCCGCTGTAAAAATATTACGTGCATCGGACTGTGCAGATGTCAGCCGTGCGCTGCTGACCATACCCATAATGGAAGGAACCAAAATTGCAATCAAAATTGCCAGAATTGCGATAACCACAATCAACTCAATTAGAGTAAACCCGCCCTTGTTTTTACGGAGTTTTTCCTGCCGCTTGCGCAGGGATGTCAAAAATACTGTCAATGAATCTTCCTCCTAAAATTTTCAGTATTGATATTTGTCTATCAAAACTTTTTACGACACTTTAATGAGTATAGCATGTTTTTGCACTGAATTCAATACGCAATAAAGGGGTTTATACAATAATTTAGCTGCAAATATTAGCGTTATTCATATAAAATCCACAAACAAACGGCGTTAGGCATATTT
>NZ_JBDNLG010000023.1:0-31184 GCF_047718355.1 Ethanoligenens sp. | reverse complement strand
ATTCTCAGATCTGGATTGCTTTTATAAATGCCTCTGTAATTTAATCTAGCATACGAATCAATCTTTGTCAATATACAAATAATATTTATTTTCAGCACCGTTTAGTACCGTCTTGTGCCGATTTATTCTATACATTTGCAATGAAACGCTTTAAAATAATTCTAAAATCCGGTTACAGATACATGTGCGAAACTAGCACGTATTTGTTGCAGTTCATGCAAAGAAGCATTGTGAGCTCAGGCTCCGTGCTTCTTTTTTATTGTCTGTAACAGGGGGCTAAAGTCCTCTCCTTTAGAATAACCTCCTCAGATTGAAACGAAACCACTTGTGAGGTGCTAAATCAGAGGTGATACAAGTGAAAAATTACCAAAAGTCAGCACATTTCGCATAGGACATCAAGTACCCTATGGATTCAATATCTTAAAAGAAACCTATCGAGAAAATACAGAATGAACGGGCTTTATCCGTTAGTGGTCTAGAGCAGCGAGGAAATATGCTTTTGGAGGGTAGGCGTAATGGAAAAATTCTATCAATTAGCAGGAATCCGAAAATCATTTATTACAAAAAAAGGGCTTTATGAAGTGCTGGGAGGGATTGACCTGCAAATCCACCCACGGGAATTTGTCTGCATCATGGGAAACAGTGGATGTGGAAAATCCACCCTCATTAAAATTATGGAAGGTATTGAATCTTTCGATCAAGGGACGTTTTTCCTGAATGGAGAAGCGTTCCCCAAAGGAAAATCGTCCAAAGAAATTCAAAGAAAATTCGGCATCGTGTTTCAAAATGATAATCTTCTAGAATGGCAGAGCACGTATAAAAATGTGGAATTGCCGTTGCGCGTGTTCGGTATGAAAAAGAAGGAAGAGTCCGACCGGCGCGTCATGGAGATGCTGACACTGGTAGGTTTGCAGGATTATAAAGATTGTCTTCCCAAGGAACTTTCCGGTGGCATGAGGCAGAGGGCTTCCATTGCACGGGCACTGGTGACGGATCCGGATTTTCTGATGTTGGATCAGCCTTTCGGCGCATTGGATGCTATCACCCGCAAAACACTGAATGAAGAACTCCTGAAGATTTGGAACAAGACGCACAAGACCTGTGTGATGATTACAAACAACGTAAATGAGGCGCTGTATCTGGGAGGACGGGTGCTGGTCATGTCGAATTCTCCAGCCAGGATTATCCAGACGATCGACGTTCCGCTGAGTTATGCAGAAAGAATCCACGATATCGGGTTGAATCCTGTTTATCTGGAATTGCGCGCACAACTCAGCCAGATTGTCCGATCCATCGCCTGAATCCTGTGAGCCATACTAAATATACAAAGGGGAAGAATGATGAGGGCAAATTCAAAAGCATTCCATATTCTTGCACCGCTTGCGGTTATTGCGGCCTTGCTGTTGGTGTGGCAGGTTGGTTGTACCGTTTTTCAAGTCTCTTTTCATCTGCTGCCAAAACCGACGCAGATTTTCTCGGCGCTGGGAAGAAACTTCGCCGCGGCCATATATCCGGATATGATAATCTCACTGCGGGTGATGCTAATTGGATATTTGATTGCGGTTCCGCTCGGCTTTGCGGTGGCTGCAATCGCCTCGCAGTTCAAATTAGCCGTCCGCACGCTCCTGCCGGTGCTCATCATTCTGATGGTTACACCGATGGCCACACTGGTTCCGGAGTTCAAACTGTTCTGGGGTGTGAGCCCGGCCATCAAAATCGTGGTGGTCATCCTGCAATGTGCACCTGTCATTGCAGTTAACAGCATCACGGGTTTCATCAATGTTTCGGCGGACAAAAGAAATTTGATGAAGGCATTTGGATGCGGCAGATGGGAGACATTCTTTCGGGTGGTGATACCGAATGCGATGCCGCAGGTGTTTACAGGCCTGAAATTGGGATGTATTCTCTGCACTATTGCAGCGATGAGCGCCGATCTTTCCGTCGGGCAGGGCGGATTGGGATACCGGATTGCCGTAGCATCTTCCATGTCTGCAACCGATACGGCATATGCGGCCATCCTAATTGCAGCCGTTATTGGCGTGCTGCTCTATATGGTGGTTTCGGTGATAGAGAGCAGGGTAATCACATGGAAATAAGCGGATCTGTTCGGCAGCATGCAAAAGGAAGGGGCGAATAGATATGGAGCATCCGATTATTTCCATCCAACATGTGAATAAGTTGTTCAACACCAAAAGGCATAAAATACAGGCGCTGCAAGATATCAACATGGAATTCGGAAAAGGCGAGTTGGTTTCCATTGTTGGACCAAGCGGGTGCGGCAAATCTACGATCATCCGCCTGGTGGACGACATTATTAAGCCAACAGATGGAACCATCACGGTAGATGGGATCACATATGACAATAACAAACCCATCTCAAAAGAAATGATTCGCAAACTTGGTTTTATATTTCAGGTTCCCAATCTTTATCCGTGGCTCACAGTAAAAGAAAACGTCATGTTGCCGCTCCGCATACATGGGCTTTCCAGCCCTGAATACGATGAAAATGTCCAGAGGCTATTGAAATATGTCGATATGGAGCGTTATGCGGATGCATATCCATCCGAACTGTCGGGGGGCATGCACCAGAAGATCGGTGTCATCCGAGGGATGGTGCATAAACCCGAGATGTTGATGATGGACGAGCCATTTGGTGCGCTGGATGAGAACACCCGTGAGATGCTGAACATAGAGCTGCTGCACATTTGGCAGGAAACGGGCATGACCATTATTTTTATCACGCACAACGTGGAGGAAGCGGTGCTGCTCAGCCAGCGGGTTTATGTGATGGCCTCTCATCCCGGACGTGTAGTGGCAGAATTGGAAGTGAAGTTTGACCGGCCGCGGACGCTGGATCTGCTTGCAGACCGAACATTTGGGGAATACTGCACCAAAATAGAAAACCTGATCGGCAAGATTGAACTCAAGCAGATCAAATAACGCAATGGGGAGGTTATGAAGATGCCGGAAGCTATTCGAAAAAAGACAAACCGTGTGCTTGTCGTAAGCAATGTCATTGGAACCGTTCTGCCGCCGGTCGTACTGATCTCGGTGCTGGTCCTGCTATGGCAGTATACCTGTACGGCACGGAACATCCCGATCTGGCTGCTTGCGAAACCTACAGATATCGTCAAGGCATTCTCACACGGCAATGCAGCCATCATGCCAAACATATGGGTGACGTATTCCAACATTTTGATCGGGTTTGCGCTGGCTGTTGTAATCGGGCTCGCACTGGCCATCCTGATTTCTTCGTTTCCTCTGTTTGGCTCGGCACTTACGCCGTTAATTGTGGCCTTATGCTGCATCCCAATGGTTACACTAGTGCCCATGCTCATGTTAATTTTCGGCCTGGGTAATAATGTGAAAATTATTACCATCGTGATTCAAGCGTTTCCGCTGGTCAATATGAATGCAGTGGTGGCCTTTTTAAACACGAATCCCACACGGCTGGAACTGATGCAGTCTCTAAAAGCAAGCCGTTTCCAGCAATTTCGCTATTGTATCCTTCAGGATTCCCTGCCGGGTATCTTTTCCGGTGTGAAATTGGCAAGCATCATGTCGATGATCGCAGGGGTGTCTGCGGAGATGACCGGCGGCAATACCGGGCTTGGAAACCGGATCAGTTATTTTATTCAGTTCTCCAAGACTGCTGAGGCCATGTCCTGCGTAATCTACATTGCCATATTGGGCGCGTTGCTATATGGGGGCATTTCGTTTCTGGAAAAGAAAATGCTTAAAAAATAAACATGGGTACTCACAAAAGTTTTCATATATAAAGTACCGCATTTGAACAAAAGATTAAAGGAGAATATGTAATGAAAAGACAAGGAAAAATCAAAATGCTTGCGGTGGCGCTCGCTACCGTAGTGGCTATTTCCCTGGCGGGTTGTTCCGGCGCGTCATCGTCCAAAGGGTCCAGCAGTTCAACCACCGGAGCGGGCCTTACCAAGACATCCGACGGACTCACCCAGGTGTCGTTCGTTTCCCCGACCGCGCTCCAGTCATATGATTATCTCGCCATCTATGCGGCAGATAAACTGGGGTATTTTAAGCAGGAAGGTCTGTCTATCAAGTATATCGAACAGACCGGCACGGACGACGTGAAAATGATTGCCGCCGGTAAGGCGCAGTTTGGCTATCCGTCTCCAGGCGTGTTCATGTCCAGTATCGACGCTGGTGTCACGAACGTCAAGGCTATCGCCAATTATGACTCCATCCAGATTTTCGGCATCGCCGTGAATAGAAGTTCAGGCATCAAGGATTGGAAAGACCTGAAAGGTAAAAACTTGGCATCTTACAATGAAAGCTGGTCTTCACTAATCAGCCCGCTGCTCTCCAAAGAGGGTATGTCCACGAAAGATGTCAATATCGTCAGTTATGGTACCGGCCGCTATGAAGCGACTGCATCCGGTAAGGCACCTGCGCTAATCACCTGGCTTTCGGAATATTACCAACTGGTAGGTCAGGGATATAAATTTGATTATTTGGACGGAAACAAAGTCAGCCCGCAGGTGTCCAATTCCATTTGCACGAGCGATGAAATGATCAAAGACCACCCGGATGTCGTCAAGAAATTTGTCCGCGCAATGACCAAGGCAATGTATTTCTGCTATCTTAACGAAGAAGCTGCTGCGGATATCACGCTGCTCACCTGCCCGAACCTTGAGATTGACTGGCAAGGCGCGCTTGGTGCGACCAAGGGAGACGTGATGCAGATTTTCGGCACGGATGATGCTGCACAGAAGGCTACGATTGCCGCCGGCATCGGCAAATTCGATATGACGATGACTCAGAACGCGGCCGATAATCTTCTGAAATCTGGCACCCTCAGCAAAAAAATCACTTCGTCTACCTATTACACCAACAACTACGTGGATACTTCCTGGGATAAAGCCACAGTGGAACAAGACGCAAAGGCATACCAGTGCAGTTCCAAACAATATAAATCTTCCAAATAAGAGAAGAACAGCGACTCTGTGAAAATCTTACAGAGGAAAACGATAGCGGGCCGCGGTATATTTTCATGTCCGTGGTCAGCTATTTCGTTTATATAGGAAAACAGGTGGCGGCAAACGGTGAACGCCGAGAGGAGATTGGGCCGTATTTTCTGCCGGAATAAGATCACCGAACGGGAGTGGAGCAGACCATTGCTCAGGAGGAATCCGCATGGGAACAAATGTTATCTCTGTCACACGGCAGTTCGGTAGCCTTGGCAGACCGATTGCCAAAATGGTGGCTGAGAGAATGGGGTATGAATATCTCGACCGAGATATCATTGAAACAGCCGCAGCTCAACTGGGAGAGCCGGTTTACAAACTTTCCGAATACGAAGACCGTGTTCTCACACCATACGAAAAAATGGCCTTTCCGCTTGGATTTGGAACGTCTGAAAAACAAAACCGGTTGTTTGAAATTGAGAAAAAAATCATTTTGGACTTTACAGCGGAAAGAAACTGTGTAATCGTGGGGCGTTGTTCGGATTATATTCTCCGAATGGCAGGCATACCGAATCTGCTCAATGTTTTTATCTATGCGCCGTATGAAGTACGGTACAACTACTGCCTTACATATTTGGGATTTTCGGAAGACGCTGTTGAAAAGTATATTGACAAGATCGACAGCGGCCGCAGCGGTTACTATAAAAAATATACAGGCGAAAATTTTGACTCCACCAAATATCGGGATCTGATGATAAGCAGCGCGTATTTGCCCTTGGAAAAGTTGGTGGCGCTCATCTGCGCAGCGGCAAAACTGAAATTTGGTGAGAAAGGACAGGAAAGTGAAGAGACATGCAGCGAATGATAAAGCACCCAATCCTGGGAGAAATCCACAAAGGCCGACTGGTCACGTTTACCTATAACGGAGATTCAGTGCAGGGGTACGAAGGGGAACCGATCGCCGTGGCGCTGAAAGCGGCGGGGGTCTCCGTTCATCGGTATACGAAAAAACAGCATGAACCGCGGGGAATCTTCTGCGCAATCGGTCGGTGCACCGATTGTGTCATGGTTGTGAATGGCCAACCCAACATACGGACCTGTGTGACGCCGCTCCGCGAAGGTATGGAGGTGCGTACCCAGTACGGTCTTTCGGCGAAACCGTTCAGAGAATAAAGAGGAGAAATCTTTACCATGACAAGATACGATGTGATTGTAGTGGGGGCTGGCCCGGCAGGCCTTTCCGCAGCTATCGAGGCGAAAAAACGGGGAATGCGGGTCGCAGTGTTCGATGAAAACGAGCGGCCGGGTGGGCAGCTTTTCAAACAGATCCATAAATTTTTCGGTTCAAAAGAGCATCAGGCAAAGATCCGCGGCTTCAAAATAGGCGAAAAGCTTTTGCAAGAAGCTACGGAACTGGATGTGAACGTGTATCTTCAATCCACTGTGATGGGACTTTATCAGGATAAGGAAGTGACCGTGAAATCCGTCGACCAAATCAGGCATTACAAGGGTGACACCGTCATTGTCGCCACTGGTGCTTCGGAAAATATGGTCATGTTTGACGGATGGACGTTGCCCGGTGTTATCGGGGCGGGCGCGGCGCAGACAATGCTCAATCTGCATGGCCTTTGCCCTGGAAAGCGTGTTCTTATGCTTGGCAGCGGGAATGTGGGTTTGGTTGTGGGGTTCCAGCTGCTGCAATGTGGTTGTGAGATCGCCGCAGTAGTGGACGCTGCCCACCGGATCGGCGGATATGGCGTTCACGCAGCCAAACTGACTAGAGCAGGCATCCCATTTTATCTGCCCTACACCATTTTGAAAGCAGAAGGCACCGACCATGTGACTGGAGTGACAATTGGCAGAGTGGACAGTTCTTGGAACATTGTGCCTGGCAGCGAAAAGCATTTTGATGTGGATACCATTTGCTTGGCGGTTGGGCTTTCTCCCATGTCACAGCTTGTAAAAATGGCGGGTTGCCGGATGGAGGACGACCCGAAAAAAGGGGGGCAAGTGCCCGTTGCCGACGAATATGGGGAAACTTCCGTTTCCGGGCTCTTTGTATGCGGCGATGTGAGCGGGATCGAGGAAGCAAGTTCCGCCATGATTAAAGGAAAAATTGCCGGTGTTTCCGCTGCTCATGCACTTGGCTTCCTTGAGGACGAGGAAAAGGCGGAGGAGATCGACACCCTGAAAAAATCGCTTGAAAGCCTGCGGCAGGGAATGTTCGCACCGCAAAACCGTGGTAAAACCGTGCGTGTGACAGAAGAAGGACTGCCAGTGTCAGCCACCCTGCTTGAGAAAGGTTTCCTAACCGATGAGGAAGCGGGAATCTATCCCGGCACCTTACAGAAACACGGTATCCACCCCGTCATCGAATGCACGCAGAATATTCCCTGCAACCCTTGCCAAGATGTGTGCCCAAAAGGGTGTATTCGGATCGGGGAAAAAATCACTTCGCTCCCGGCTGTGGAAGACGACAGTATCTGTAGTGGCTGTGGACTGTGTGTTGCGTCCTGCCCGGGGCAGGCCATCTTCCTGGTCAATGCAGACTATGCACCGGGGTTTGCCAGTGTGACCATTCCTTATGAATTTCTGCCCCGCCCGGCAAAAGGAGAAAAAGGGGTCGGTCTTGGCAGAGATGGGGCGACACTTTGCCCTGTTGAAATCCTTGAAATGCGGGAGGCCGCACCTTTTGACCACACCAGTCTGGTCACGCTGCGCGTGCCTGCGCCATTTGCAGAAAAAGTCCGTTTCTATCGAAAAGGGGAGGTGTGAGGATGGACGCAATCCATGACAGAAGTGTAGATATTGGACCATTCCAGACGGAGAAAGACGACAATCTCCTTGTCTGCCGCTGTGAAGAGATCACAAAAGGAGAGATCCGAAAAGCAGTGCATGACGGTATGCGCACGATAACGGAAATTCGGCGTTACCTGCGGTGCGGCATGGGTCTTTGTCAAGGGCAAACCTGCGCGCGGATTGTAAAGAGTTTGGTGGCGAAGGAACTGCACATTTCACCGGCCATACTGGAGCCGGCCGCCTCCCGTGCTCCCATGAGACCTACAGAAATGCGGGTGCTGGCAGACGAAACGGAGGGGGGTTCTGGTGGTGAATAAGAACACAGCGGACGTGATTGTGGTCGGAGGCGGCATTATCGGCTGCGCGGCAGCCTATTACCTTAGAAAAAGAGGCGCCTCCGTCATTGTTTTGGAAGCAGACGATTCCATCGGAAATGGGAGCTCCAGCCGCAACGGCGGTGGTGTGCGACAGTCCGGGCGGGACAGCAGAGAATTGCCTTTGGCAAAATTCGGGATTGAAAACCTCTGGCCGACACTTTCCGAGGAATTGTGTGTCGATGTAGAATATCACCAGGACGGCAATCTACGCCTTGGAAAAACCGAAAAGCATCTGGCAGTTCTGAAAAAGCTGGCGGATACGGCAAATGCTTGCGGTGTGCATGTGGAAATGCTGTCCGATGCGCAGGTGCGGGCAATCAACCCACACCTGTCCGGCGAGGTAATCGGCGCAAGCTGGTGCCCGACGGACGGCCATGCCAATCCGCTGCTTGCTACGCTTGGTTATTATAAACGCGCAAGGGAATTGGGCGTGCACTTTTTGACAGGGCAGGCCGTGGTTGCCCTGAAAAAGACAAAAGGCCGGCTGCGGCAGGTGATAACAGCCCATGATACATTTGAGGGAAATTCTGTCATCCTTGCGGCCGGCCTGCAAAGCAGAAAAATTGCGGCTTCCGTCGATATTGACATCCCGATGCAGGCGGAGTTGATTGAAGCGCTTGTAACCGAAGCACAGCCGCCCATGTTCTGGCAGATGCTTGGTACGGCAGAAGCCGATTTTTATGGACACCAGAGTGACCATGGCTCGTTTGTTTTTGGCGGTAACAGCGGCTTGGAGGGGTATACAAAAGACAATGGAACACCAGTAACTAGCAGTATCACAGCCTCGTGCATCTGCCGTGGCATCATGCGGTATCTCCCACGGCTAAAAAATGCGAAAATCATTCGCACATGGGCTGGATGGATGGATATGTGTGTAGACCGGGTGCCGGTCATCAGCCATGTAGAGGAAGTGCCGGGCTTGATTTTGGCCTGCGGTTTTTCAGGCCATGGTTTTGGCATTGCACCCGCAGTGGGATATCAGCTTGCAATGTGGGTTATGGAAGGCAGAACCACCGTGGATCTCTCCCCTTTGCGGTATGATCGGTTTAAAGCAAAAATTTAAGAGATATGCCGATCTTTTCTATACGTTTGCGCACCCCGTTCTTATAATAGCCTATTAAAAGGAACAAAGGTGTTTGATCGCAAAGGATATGCATGATGTTGGTTGAATGGAGTATATAAAATGAATGATACAGGCAGAATCGAATTTTTATACCTGAGTGAAGAAGATATGGTGGCGGCCGGTGTCAAGGATATGGCAAAATGCGTGGACGTTATGGAAAAAGTGGTCAAGCTGCTCAATGTCGGCGATTATATGATGAGCGGAAACAACCACAATTCACACGGCGCGATGGTGTCTTTCCCAGACGAACCGGAGTTCCCCAACATGCCCAAAAATGGCTGTGACCGCAGGTTTATGGCAATGCCGGCATACCTGGGCGGCGAGTTTGATATGGCGGGTGTGAAATGGTATGGTTCCAATATTGAAAACAAGGGAAAAAACCTTCCTCGGTCGATCCTGATGCTAATCCTCAGCGACAAGGAAACAGGTGCCCCTGTTGCGATGATGTCGGCCAATCTGATTAGTGCATACCGGACAGGCGCGTTTCCGGGTGTAGGTGCGCGCTATCTGGCAAGAAAAGATGCTAAGGTGGCTGGCATTGTGGGACCCGGTGTTATGGGGAAAACAGCGCTCAGATCCTTCACCTGCGTCTGCCCGCAGCTGGATACGGTAAAAGTCAAAGGCAGAGGTAAAAAATCGCTGGATGCATTTATGCGGTTTGTGCGGGAAGAATGCCCCACCATCCAAAATGTTGAGGTGGTGGATACGGTAGAAGCCGCTGTGCGCGACAGTGATATCGTGTGCGTTGCCACATCCAGCCCGGTTGATGTGGCGGATTATACGTTCATCGAGGAGAAATGGATCAAAAAGGGAGCGCTGTTCTGCTTGCCTGCCACTGTCAATTTCGATGATGACTTTCTGGCATACCGGTGCACCAAGGTGGTGGATAACTTTAAGCTTTATAAAGCCTGGGCAGAGGAATATCCCTATCCGACCTTTGGCCCGATTACGATCATAGGTTCAAAATTTACGGATTTGATCCATGAAAAGAAAATCGCCTCTTCCCAAGTGATCGATCTTGGTGATATAATAAACGGTAGGAAGCCAGGCCGCCAGAGTGATGATGAAATCATCTTGTATTCCGTGGGAGGGATGCCAGTTGAGGATATCGCCTGGGGCAAGGTTGTTTATGAGAATGCGCTTCGAAAAGGTATAGGACAGAAACTTTGCTTATGGAACAAACCCGAGATGGTATGAGTGCCGGTTAAGCCGCGCGAAGGGAGTGGGGTTAGTGATCTGTAAGGCCTCTTGCGACACAATGTTGCCACGGCAACCGTTCATGGTAAAATGTGCGAGTACCTATTATAAAAGGGTAATCAACCAATACGGGATCTCACATTTTTACCGGTTCCACCAGAGCGAGGACACACATCAGATCGAAACGTCTGTACCTGATGTGTGTACAGATATTATCTTCCATCATGATCCCCATCGAAACGACTTGGGCGCATATCTTTATGGCTCCCCCCTTTTACCGCACGCTTTCGAGATGATTCCCGGATATTATTATTTTGGGGTTCGTTTTCTTCCCGGAAATCTGCCATTAGTTACAGACATAAGCATGGCAGAGACCATCAACCAGGTCATTCCTTTGAATAATGTGGGAAAACACATCAATTTGGCCGAACTAATTGGACAACAGAAGAGTTTTGAAAGCCAGATTGACATGTTTTTGAATTTTTATAAAAAGAGTTTGCAGGATCAATTAAATAAAGACAAAAGTTTTGGTCTAAAAAAGTATCTGATTAACCAAATACTCAACAGCAGTGGCAATATACGGGTGGAGGATCTCGCGGATACTTCCGGATATTCTGTGCGGTATGTAAACCGGATGTTCAAGGCGGAAATGGGCATTCCACCCAAAAAATTTTGTAAAATCGTTCGGTTTCAGAAATGCTTGAGCGATATGTGCAACCGATTGCGGGACAGCAAAGACTTGAATTTAGGGATGCTTTCGTTTGATTTGGGGTATGCGGATGAATCGCATATGATCCGTGATTTTAAGGAATATACGAACCGCACTCCCCATAAATTTTGGAAGGAACTGCACGGTTTTCAGTATCTGAACCGGTTGAAAGTTGTCTGAGGTTTGCGAATTGGCTTGCAAAACGCGCAGAACAGGCGGTTTAAAGCAGATACTGGAGTGTTAATCCATTCCCTTTTCCCATTTTGAAACTGTCTCATCTGTAACATGTAACTGTTCGGCTAATTCTTTTTGCGTCATACTTTGCGGCAGAATCCACGCTTAACTCGCGGATTTGATTTTCTGCTTGTCGGCATCGCCAAGCTTCTGACTGATCTGGTTGTACTTCCGACCCTGTCGGTCAGTGACACCCATGATAGCGGCAATATCGGCCTGAATGGGGCCATCATAACCAGACCTTACAACAAAAGACCGGCGATTTAAAATCGCCGGTCTTTTGTTGTACCTGTATTTATGTGGGCTTTCAACGTGCAGCTCCTATAAAACCAGCTGCACGGCAGATGTGCGTCAAAGAATAATACATCCGCGTTGATGAGCTACAGATTCTGCACAATTTGAATTTTGAACCCATTGGGGTCTTCCATAAAGAAAAAGCGCACGTGCGGGGCGGGCTGAACGGGGTCGCAAAGGATTTTTGCCCCGCTCGCTTTCATTTTGTCGAACGTCTTGTCAAGAGACTCCACAGCAAAGCCCCATGAAATGTCTTTGCCCACCTCGCCGCCCGGGCGGGAAGTATCATGAATCAGTTCCAATTGTGTTGTTCCATCTCCCAAGAAGGCAATTTCAACCTGTTTGCCTTCTTTGAAACGGCGCAGAAGATCAAGCCCGATTTCTTTCTGATAAAATTGGACAGATTCATCCAAATCTTTTACGTACAACGTGCTCCAGCAAAACTTCATATACGGTCCCCCCATTTCGGTTTCAGCAAAGACGAGGTTAAAATTCCTCATAGACATCCGGGTCTTGATTCGCCGTCCGACCGTCCGGGCGGGTCAGCGCGTTGATCTTTTCCATCTCCGCGTCCGTCAGCGTAAAATCGAAAACGTTCAGATTCTCCATTTGGTGTGCCTCAGAGACCGCTTTGGGAATTGGCAGGGCTCCCAACTGGATATGCCACCGCAGTACGATCTGCGTAACGGTTTTTTGATGTTCCTTAGCAATTGCCACAATGGTTTCGTCCTGCAAAATATGGTTGGCATGCCCGAGCGGGCTCCAGGATTCTGTCAGAATCCCATGCTCGCTATTCCATTTCCGTTGCTCCGCCTGATTGAAAAACGGATAAAGCTCCACCTGGTCCACACTGGGCGCAACGCCCGTTTCCCGGATGATCCGTTCCAGATGATGGGGGAGAAAGTTGCACACGCCGATAGACCGGACAAGGCCGCGCTTTTGGGCCTCAATCATGGCTTGCCATGCTTCCACATACAGATTTTCCTTGGGATTCGGCCAATGGATGAGATAAAGATCATAATAATCCAGACCCGCACGATAGAGTGATTCTTCCACCGTAGCGATGGCCTCGTGATAACGGTGATGACGGCCCGGCAATTTGGAGGCGATGCGCAATTCCTCTCTGGGAACGCCGCATTCCCGCACCGCTTTACCGACTGCCCCTTCGTTTTCATAGTTGAACGCCGAATCCAGAAGCCGATAGCCGACCGCCACGGCCCGCTTGATTGCCTCTACACCCTGTAGGCCATTCAGCTGATAAGTGCCAAAACCGATAGCCGGCAGACGCAAGCCGTCATTCAGTGTCAATTCCGGCATTTTTTCCAACATGATTTTCCCTCCAATGTGATCCATCAATCATGTGATGCTGCCCGCGTGAAAGCTGTGCTCAAACCCGCTCTTCCACCTGCGCGGCCGACTGCCTCGTCTGTGGAAAAGCGGGCGCAGCTGCGCGGTAGCCAAATGCGACCATGCAAGCTACGCCGAATTCCTCAGGTTTATATAATTTCGCACCGGTCATTATCTCTTCTACTTTTGCCCGATCAAAGCCTTCCATTGGGCAGGAATCGATGCCAATCAAGGCCGCAGCCGTCATCATATTTCCCAATGCGATATAGGTTTGCTTGCAGGCCCAGTCGAACATGGCACGGTCGCTTTCCAGCAGTTTGAAATCGTTTTTCTGAAAACCTTCCACCGCGTTTGTCATTCCCTGCGCAACATCGTCGGGCAATTTTTTTACATTGCGGATAAAATCGTGGAAATACGGCGAATCATATCGCAGGTCCTTTGCCTTTCGAGCCAGAATCACCACGAAATGGCTGGCGGTCTCCAGCTTTTTTTGCGCTCCCCATGCCGCCGGCATCAGTTTTTCACGGAAAGCCTGGTCCTGTATTATGAGAAACTTCCAAGGTTCCAGCCCGAACGAACTGGGAGAAAGCCTTCCGGTCTCCAGAATATAGGAAAAATCGGCATCCGAGACTTTTTTGGCCGGATCGAACTCTTTGCACGCATGACGGAATGCATAGGCATCCAGCACTTTCTGTTTGATTTCTTCGATATTCTTCATAGCTTCTTACCAACCATCCTTTCATTTTTCACTATTTGTAGTATAATACCTATGGGATACAATTGTAAGAATGCACATTTTTTATATACAGTATTATAAGTATACCGTATATTTGCGAGGGATATGCGAATGGATTTGGAAAAGGTAAGAGCGGCAACCATACACCCCCAGTGCCCGGTGGAAACTTCCTTGTCCGTCATCGGCGGCAAGTGGAAGGGGATTATTTTATTTCGGCTTTTAGACGGGACCAAGCGGTTCTCTGAACTGAAACGCCTGATCCCTGCGATTACGCACCGCACGCTGACACTTCAGCTGCGGGAATTGGAAAAGGACGGGCTCGTTTCGCGTAAAGTTTACCCGGAAATTCCCCCACGTGTGGAGTACTCGCTGACGCCATGCGGGGTGTCGATTCGCCCGGTAATCAACGCGCTCCAGGAATGGGGTACGGCATATCGGGACCTCAGGCAGACAACGTGAGCCCGGGACACCGGCAGGCGGCCGTTCCGTACTCACGAAACGTACTTACGGAAACCATGCAGCGGCTATAGTATATCTGTGATGATATTCAGACAAATGGGAGTTATAAAGACAAATGGATAGTGAACTTGCATATAAAGAGTGGATAGAGACCGTAGAAGATCCTGATTTAAAAAGAGAACTTTATGATATGGATGAAAGGAAAAAACACAACGCCTTTTATCGTGACTTGGAATTTGGTACTGGCGGACTGCGCGGGGTTTTAGGCGCTGGCAGCAATCGAATGAACTATTACACGGTCAGTAAAGCCACACAGGGGCTGGCAGATTATTTAAAAAAAACGGTACGGGATCGTGTTCCTTCGGTAGCTATTGCTTATGACAGTCGCATCCATTCTGAGGATTTTGCACAGGCGGCAGCTTCTGTTTTAGCGGCCAATGGATGCTGTGTCCATCTGTTTTCAGAATTAGCACCTACACCTGTCCTTTCATATGCTGTGCGCACGTTGCACTGTGATGCTGGAATTGTAATAACCGCCAGCCACAACCCCGCAAAATACAATGGATATAAGGTTTACGGAAAAGATGGTTGCCAAATCACTTTAGAAGCTGCTACGAACATATTGTCTTGTATTGAAAAGGTTCGCATTTTTGCGGACACTAAAACAACTGATTTTAAAAAGGCGGTAAATGCGGGTCAAGTTCAATGGATAAAAGATGGTCTTATGCAATCCTTTATAGAAAAGACTAAGGCCTGCACAATTCATCCCGAACTATTAAAACAAACAGATTTAAAAGTTATTTATACACCCCTAAATGGTACGGGAAACAAACCTGTGCGTCAGGCTTTGACTGCATGCGGTTTTAAAAACATCTGTGTTGTTCCTGCTCAGGAAAAACCAGATGGAAGTTTTTCAACTTGTCCAAAACCAAACCCTGAGGAACGTGCCGCTTTTCATGTGGCGTTGAAACTTGCGGCACAGAATCCCGCAGACATATTGCTTGCTACCGACCCGGATTGTGACCGCGTAGGGATCGCGGTTCGAGATAACAGAGGCGAGTATGTGTTATTGACCGGAAATGAGACGGGGTGTTTGCTTCTTGAATACATCCTTTCACAAAAGCAGGCCCACCATCTGATGCCGAAAAACCCAGTTGCGATTAAAACGATTGTAACAACAGCGATGGCATACACCATTGCTTCTGAATATAATGTGCAAATCATTGATACACTGACGGGCTTTAAATTTATCGGCGAGCAAATTGGCCGTCTCGAACAAAAGGGTGAAGAAAACCGGTATGTATTTGGCTTTGAAGAGAGTTACGGCTATCTGCTTGGCACCTATGTACGGGATAAGGATGCGGTCTCTGCGTCTGTACTTATATGCGAGATGGCAGCTTACTACAAAAAACAGGGCATGACATTGTTGGACGCGTTAATCCGCCTCTATCAAAAATATGGTTGTTGGAAACACAAATTGCTTTCTTTTTCTTTTGAGGGAGAAGAAGGTCAGGCTGTCATGCAAAAAATTGAGAACGCATTTAGGAACGATCAATATAACTCCTTTGCAGGGCTGGCTGTAGACACAAAAACTGACTACCTATACTCAGTATCCTATAATAAGCAGATTGGTGGAAGTAAAACGCTTTCTCTCCCCAAATCCAATGTGCTTGTATTTGAGTTGGAGCAGGGTGCTGAGGTCGTGCTTCGGCCTTCCGGCACAGAGCCTAAATTCAAGTGCTATTTGACCGCCAAAGGTGATGATATAAAATCAGCTACTGATCGTTTGAATGCGCTTGAAGAAGATGTACGGCATATTATTGGGCATCTCAGCAATCGGTAGTCGAGAGAAATATAAGCGAAGGATACGATGCTTGATCTTATTAGGTTCCACCCCGTGTATAAACAAATTCCTTGGGTGGGTAAGCTGTCCACGGCAGCAATGGCAGGAAAGACACACGGAAAACCGGAAGGCGATGCGGATGTCTATTTCTGCTTTCTGCTTAATAGAGCTGTATGGAACCGCTCCTTTATTTAGCAGACCAGACAACTGCCCGGCCTTTGTTGTGATTTGTATATTGGGTTAAATAAAGCATATGTAATTCATTCAACTAATTGATTGCAGTACACAAATATGCATCCTCATTAAAAAAGCGGCTCGCCGCTTTTTTATGCACATCTATTCGGTCTGCTCCAGCAGACCGAATTTTACGCGTATACGTTCCAACTTCTTGCCCAACGGTTTTTCCAGAACAAATAAAAAAAAGGCCGTCGCCGCCCCTAAGATGGTATCAAAAAGGAAACCCGATACATAGGCCGCAAACAGGGTCTGCCATGTAAAGTGGCTGGTAAATGCCGCGACCGACCAGATATCTATAATCATCCCATACAGATATCCCGACAAGAACCCAAATACACAGATGCTCCAACGGCGTTTCAGCCAGCCGGATTGCCGCAGCAGACCCGCAAGGAATCCGATGATACCGCAGCAAAACATCTGCCATGGCGTCCATGGCCCCTGTCCAAAAAACAGGTTGGAGGCAAGCATGGAAACCGCTCCAGTCAGGAAACCCGCCTCCGGCCCGAACGCAAACGCCGTGATGATGACAATTGCCACAATGGGTTTAAATTGCGGCAGTGCGGCAAATGCCAGACGGCCCACCGCTGCAATGGCTGCCATAACCGCGATGGGCACCAGTTCCCGCGCTTTTGGCTTGCGCTTTTCAAATGCGAAAAAAAAGGGCAGCATGGAGAGCAATAAAATGACTGGGCTGGTGATGGCATAATTACGGTCGCCAAACAACACGCCTGCCACAAGAACACACGGGATGATCACAACCAGCAGCACTGCTGCCAGCGTCAGCCGCAGGGATTTTCTCTTGCTTGGCACCGGTGCGACACCTCCTCACATGTAACTGCATCCGGAAAGACCCGGCGGGCAATCCGGTTCGCCGCCGTGGTATAAAAATTGTTGCCCGCAAAAAAGGGAGCGGGTGCATCCTGAGACACTACCGTGCCATTGAAAAACAACAGACATGTATCAGCATAGGCGGCGGCAAACTCCAGATCGTGAGTTGCCATTAAAATAGTGGTTCCCGCCTGTGCCAGTTGTTTCAAAATGGCTGCAAAAGCGTTTTTGAAATGCGCATCCAGCCCTTTTGTGGGTTCATCCAGCAGGATGATTCCGGGCGAACGCATCAGCACTTTTGCAAACGCCGCTTTTTGCTGTTCGCCGCCGCTCAGATCATACGGGTGGCGTTCCAACAACCCCTCCAAGCCCATTTTGCAAACCACTTCGGTCAACCGCGCGTTGTCTGCCGCTTCCGCAAGATCCTCACGCACGGTATCTTTTACAAACAAAAGCTGCGGGTCTTGTGGCAGCATCCCTATAACACCATGATACAGTTCTTCGCTGTCGTACTTTGTGATGCTCTTGCCGAACAGCTCCAGTTTGCCGCGGTATGGCCGATGCAGCCCGGCAATCGCCCCCAGCGCGGTACTTTTGCCCACCCCGTTTCCGCCAAGCAAGCAGGCAATCTGCCCGCTGTGAATGTCCAGCGATATCCCTTTAAGGATGTCCCGTCCTTTTTTATCATATCGAAACCAAATGTCCCGCAGCCGCACAGCAGGAGGTTCCTGCCGGCTGATTTCCCTACAGTCAGATGATTCTGCCGGTTTTTCAGCCGACGCTCCCGTACAGCGGTCTTTCAGCCATTTGCTCCCCTCACGCACGGTCAATGGACAGTCACCGGTGCCTCCCGCCCCCGCATAAATGCGCGCTGCCGCCGGAAATCCCGCAAACATCGGGTGACGGCCGCCGCCCACCGCAAAAGTTTTTGCGATATTTCGGGGCGAATCGCATTGAAGAATACGCCCATCCTCCAATGCGGCCACACGGTCAGCCATTGGAAAAACTTCCTCCAACCGGTGCTCGGTGAGCACCACCGTCACCGACAGTGCGCGGTTGATGCGCCGCACAGTTTCCAGAAAGTCTGCGGCGGCGATTGGATCCAACTGCGAGGTTGGCTCGTCCAGAATCAGCACGCGCGGCTGCATCACCATCACCGAAGCAAGATTCAACATTTGCAGCTGTCCACCCGAAAGCGTGTGTACATCTTTTTCAAACCACGCCTGTATGCCGAAAAAACTGGCCATCTCAGCCACGCGCCGACGGATGACCGGCGTGGAAAGCCCTATGCTCTCCAATCCGAATGCCAATTCGTGCCAGACTTTGTCCGTCACGGTCTGGTTTTCTGGATTTTGCAGCACGAATCCAATCTCTGTGGCTGCCGTGCGTGCATCCAGCGCTTTCAGCGGCTTTCCATCGTACCGGACCTCGCCGTCTGTTTTGCCAAACGGGGTTAATTCCCGCTTAAGGTGCCGTGCCAGTGTGCTTTTCCCGGAACCGGAAGCACCAATCAGAACCCAAAACGCACCCTCCTCAATGGTCAGGGAGATGTTGTCCAACGCTTTTTTTCGCTCTTTGGGGTAAGTAAAACTCAAACGGTCGATTTCAATGAGCGCCACTTGTATCCCTCCCGTATTTCCAAAACAGCCGGCCAGAAGCACAATAAGGCGTAAGCAGCCGCCATCACAATAGTAAATGGATGCATAACCCATTTTACATCAGGGTAGTATTGGACATAAGCTGCGCCTGCCGCTTGCCCCGCCATGCAGACGGCCGCCGCCGCCCCGATCACGGCCAAACACGCCGCATCCCGCCGGTCAAACCGAAAAATCGAGAATGCCGTCCGCCCGCGCAGGCCATAGCCCCGCGCTCTCATGGAATCGGCTGTCTCCACCGCGTTCTCCAGCGCCCATGTGATAAGGATGGAAAGGATGCGCAGCCCATTTCGCGCCCGCTGGAATACATTGCCCGTGCCAGCGCCCAGCCCAATGGCTTTTTGGGCTTGCGATATTCTTCCAATCTGCGTTTTCAAGCGGGGGATCAGTCGGAGCGTCATCGACAACAACAGCGCCAGCGAAGGCATCGCCCGCCCAAACAGATACAGGAACTTGTCCGACGTCACCACCTCATTGTAAGAGGAAAACCACAACAGCACGCTCACCAGCATCACAGCTGCCGCCACGCCGTACAAGATGGCTTCAAGTGTAATGGGATTGTCGTTGATGTAAAACAGCATCGTCATGCCTTGGTGGACAAACAGCGGGTTAAGCACGGCGATCACCACCAGCATTGGCAGTGCGAACAGCAGATTAAACCGCAGTGCACGCGCGCCTTTCAGCAGCAGCGGATAGAGGAACGCAGCCAAAAGGGAAATTGCCAGAAAAGCAGGGTGCATCATCCACAAGGTGCAGATAATCACTGCTACGAAAAATGCAAAATTTACAATGGGGTGGTATGTTTTAAAACTGTTCATCCACGTATTCCTTAAGAGTGCGGGTTGCCGATGTCCCGGCCCATATCGCAGGTATAACGGAACTGCACCGCGTCTCCGTTTTTCAACGTGTACCGTGACACTGCCACGCCGCCAAAGGTCCCGTTGACCTCGTATTCCCACCCGCTGAGCGGTCCCGCATCAAATTCATACAGGTTGTTGATACCATTGATGTATTTTCCGAGAGCTGTGCCTGAGGCATCCATCTGGATGCCGTTTTTCTGACAGACGGCAACCAGCAGATTGTAAGCAGTCTCACCTGTATTCACGGTCACATTTGTCTGCCCTAAAATAATGCCATTCTCGGGCACCACTTGATGATCCTGCTTGTTGATAGGAAGGTTGTTCCAGTTTGCCAATGCTGTCTTGCAGTCGATGGAAAGACTCACTTGGAGAGTCTGATTTGCGTTGGGCGTGGCAGCCGCCGGTTCCTGCGACGTGGACGTGCTGGGGGCTTGGGCAAGCGTGCTGCCTGTGTTTTGCGTAGACGAGGGCACAGAGGCTGTACTGCCGCTGTTTTTGGAAGCGGTTTGTTTGTCCGCGGAGGAGGATGTCGCCCCGCCTGCGGATGCACCCGTCGAAGAAGCAGCGCCTGAAGCGCCCGCCGCCGAAGATACTGCCGATGCGCCGGCTGAGGATGTGCCTCCCGACGAAACGTTCGCAGACGCGGAAGACGCCGCTGGTGCCATCTTATTTAGCGACAGCAAATACGGTCCTTTGTTTTGGGAAAAACGGATGGTCGCAACGCCATCCACCACCTGTGCCGTACCCGTCTGCTGCAAAGTGTCCGGGGGGCCGGTACACAGCAAATACGACCCATCGGCCCATTTTTTCCCCAGCGTCACACTCACGGAGGCTTCCCCCGGAAAAGCGCCCTTTTGTGCAAACGTAATCTGCTGATACTGCTGTGCCGCATCCGCCTGCTCCGCTGTCACGGATTTGACCGACAGTTTCAAATTCATATCCGCCGGTTTTTGGATGTCCCGCCCGATAAACGTCCATGTATATTTCACGCCGCCGCTGGTGCCGTGATAAATGGCAATCCTGTCGCTTTGCTTCAGTTGCTGGAAGTCGGCCTTGCGGATAATACCGTTATCCGGCACCGAGGCGACCACCGCTGTGCTTTTGCTGCCGCATCCCGCCAACAGCGCTATGCAGATGAATAGCACCGCGAACCACAGCCCTGTGATGCGCTTTTTCAAAAAACCATCTCCATTATCTCCAAAACGCGCTCTTTTCATGAAAAAAGGCCGCATACAGCGGCCTGTCCATGTCGTAGTTTTGTGCCTTGCGGCGCGGAAACCGTCCATGTGACCGCACCCCTCCACCGAAAGACGCTCTGTCCCCTTGATACGGCAGGTCTCCTGACTTGAATTCATCCGCAACCCCGGCCTTCCCGGTCTCCCAGTGGCACAAACGGGGCGTAGTCCTTCTCACAGTAGCGGAGGCTGTCACGGTTTTGCACCGTGTTCCCTATTTTCGCATACCGATGGTATGCAACCGTATCGCATTCTTTACTTTTTAACCTTTATCCTAGCCTTTTTACGCAGATTGTCAAGCACGCTGTGTTCTCTTCAGGCAATATACGTGCGAACCCGGAATTCTGCTCCGATGGACACGGCAATTGCACGGCACGCCTCAATTTGCGCGGGCGTGAGAAGATCCAGCACCGTCAGCGTCACCGATGGGATATACTGCATACAATCCCGGGCATATGCCAGCACCGCGTCGTATGCGTCCCTGCCGAAATCACTGCGGCAATAGTGCTGGTATGTCGCCGCATCCGGCGCGTTCAAGCTGATGGAAACCGCATCCGCTAACCCTTGCAATTCCTGCGCCGTCGGGCGGCCCGCAATCAAATCCGCCAACCCGTTGGTATTGATACGCACCCGCAAAGAGGGGGCTTTTTCTTTTATTTCCCGAATCACTGTTTTGACGGTGTCCAGCCGCTCAAGCGGCTCACCGTATCCACAGAAAACCAGTTCGTTATAGGAAGATAAGTCGTTTGCCAAAATGGACACGACAATTTCTTCAGCGGTCGGCTCGCGCTCCAGCCACAGGCTGTTCGACCCATATGCCCCGTCCCCTTCGTTGCGGATACAGAATGTGCAGTGATCGGGACACCGGTTGGTCACATTGACATACAGACCGTCTTTGACCGGGTAGGTAATGGTCATGTGTTTTCATCTCCTTTATCAAGCCCAAACAATGCACGGGCATTGTTCGCGGTGATATGCGCGGCTTCCTCCACGGGAAGCCCCATCACGTCGGCTATACAGGCCAGCGTGTGCGTCAGCATCATGGAATCGCAGCGCCTGCCACGCAGCGGCTCAGGCGCCATATACGGGCAGTCGGTCTCACAGAGCACGCGGTCATGCGGCAAAGACGCCAGCACAGCGCGCGCTTTCTGATTGTTTTTAAAGGTCACTGCCCCTGTAAAGCCAAGATACAGACCCAGCTTCAACAATTCGCGCGCTGTTTCCACACTGCCCGAATAGCAGTGTACCACACCGCGCGGACGATATTTCTGCAAGAATGCCAACGTATCGGCATGTGCCTCGCGGTCGTGAACGATGACCGGCAAATTCATCTCATTCGCCAGCGCAAGTTGATCCGCAAACCATTTTTTCTGCAAATCCCGCGGGACATCCCAATGATAATCCAGCCCAATTTCCCCGATGGCGACCACTGGAAATGAAGCGGTCAGCCGCGCAATCTCTGCAAAGTCTCCCTCAGCCGCATCCGCGACATCTTCGGGGTGGACGCCTACCGCCGCGTGGCAAAACGGATAAGCTTTTGCCAGCTTGATACAGGCTGTGCTGGTAGCCACCGATGTGCCTGCGTTTAGGACACCGGTTATGCCCGCCGCGGGAAGGCCGCCAAGCACAGCGGCACGGTCGGCGTCAAACGCCTCATCGGTATAGTGGGCGTGGGAATCAAAAATATCCATCCCATCACCGAATCTTTGCGCCGGACGGAATAACGTCGTCCACAAACAGCACCCGCGCCGCGTCGCCGTCATCGGCGGCCAAAATCATGCCCTGACTCTCCACGCCGCAGAGTTTTGCGGGGGCAAGGTTGGCCACCAAAATGATTTTTTTACCCATCAAATCCTCAGGCGCATACCATTGGGCGATGCCGGATACCACCTGTCTGGGCTCACCGCCCACATCCAGCTGCAGTTTGAGCAACTTCTTGGATTTTTTGATCTTTTCCGCCGTCTGTATGGTTGCTACCCGCAGCTGCACTTTGCCAAAATCATCGATGCCGATGCGTGCCACCCCGGCGGGCGTATCCTCGTTTGGGGTCTCTGCCTTTTCCACAGGAGCCTGTTTCGCCGCGCCCGGCGCAATCTGCGAGAGTGCCTCCAGTTCTGCTGGAATGTCCAGACGGGGAAACAGCGGCGCTGCCTTTTGCACGCGGAATCCGTCCGGCAGTGCGTCAAACTGCGCTGTTTCCGTCCAGTCCGGTGTGGTTGTCGGCAGGCCAAGCTGCGCGCGGATTTCTCCTGCGGTGGATGGCATGAACGGTGTGATAAATATGGAAATCAACCGCACCGATTCGCACAAATTGCGCAGCACTTGCGCAAGCCGTGCGCGGGATGCGTCCTCTTTTGCCAACAGCCACGGCGCGGTCTCATCAATATATTTATTCGTACGGGAGACAAACTTCCAGATATCCGCCAGCGCATTGGAGAACTGGAATGCATCCATATTGGTTTCGACCGCCTTGACGGTTTCCGCCGCCAGTGTGCGCAGTTCGTCGTCAAACGGCCCGGATTCTCCCGCCGCGGGCAATACGCCGTCAAAATATTTTTCCACCATTGCCACCGTGCGGGACACCAGATTGCCCAGATCGTTGGCGAGGTCGGCGTTGATGCGCCCCAGCAGCGCCTCAGTTGAGAACGTACTGTCCGCACCGAATGGAATCTCCCGCAACAGAAAATACCGGATGGCATCCACACTGTAGCGGTTGCAAAGCAAAACGGGATCAACCACATTGCCCTTGGATTTGGACATCTTGTCTCCACCGAGCAGCAGCCAGCCATGCCCGAATACGCGCTCTGGCAGCGGTTCATCCAGCGCCATTAGGATAGCGGGCCAGATAATGGTGTGGAAACGCACAATTTCTTTCGCCATCAGATGCACATTGGCAGGCCAATATTTCCGGTAGTCGGCGTCGTTTTCCGAACCGTATCCCAATGCCGTGATGTAGTTGCTAAGCGCGTCTATCCAGACATAAATCACATGCTTGGGGTCAAAATCCACAGGGATGCCCCAGTCGAACGACGTGCGCGATACGCAAAGATCCTCCAGACCAGGCTTTATAAAATTGTTGACCATCTCATTCATACGTGACGGTGGCGAAATAAATTCCGGGTGCGCCTTATAATGTGCGACCAGTTTGTCTGCATATTTGGAAAGGCGGAAGAAATAGGCCTCTTCCTCCGCCCATTTGACTTCACGGCCGCAGTCCGGGCATTTGCCATCCTTGAGCTGTGTCTCTGTCCAGAACGACTCGCACGGTTTGCAGTACCAGCCCTCATATTTTCCTTTATAAATATCGTCTTGCTCATAAAGCCGACGGAAAATCTTCTGCACCGCTTTTTCATGGCTGTCATCGGTGGTGCGGATAAACCGGTCATATGAGATATTGAGCAGTTTCCATAGTGTTTTGATTTGCGCGACGATCTCATCCACATAGCCCTTGGGTGTCTTGCCCGCCGCTGTCGCGCGCTCCTCAATCTTCTGGCCGTGTTCGTCGGTGCCGGTCAGGAACAGAACGTCATAGCCCTGCATCCGCCGAAAGCGCGCCATTGCGTCCCCCGCCACAGTGGTGTAGCCGTGCCCAATGTGCAACGTGCCCGATGTATAGTAAATGGGGGTCGTGATATAATACGTTTTTTTCATGGTGGAGCCTCCCGCTTTGTATGACAACTTTGCCATTCTATTTATTATACCAACTGCGCCGCCCAAATTCAACTTCTCAAGGAAAAGCGCTGAAAAGGCACCCATTTCAGCTGCCACAGCATCCATGTAGGTGATGGCCGCAAATAAAAACCGCCCCGTAAACGGGGCGGCCAAGTGCCGAGGCGTGTCAATTCAATACATAAATATTAACGGTTCTTTTCCCGAACGTTTGACATTGTGCTTCGGTCGGGAAAAACAGGTCTGTAAGAACACCGCTGCCGTTGGTCACGAACCCGCCGGTATCCGCCGCGACCGCGCTGCCATAGACAAACGAATGGTCGGGGGTAGCGATATATAGTTTCGTGCCATACGGGATTTTGTTGGGGTTGACGGCAACCAACCCTTTCGCCACCCTTTGTCCAGTGGCGGTCTGTGTGCCCTGTGCCTGTGTGTATGCGGTAGCAAGCCCGGTGAATACTTTTGAATACGAACCGGGAACGCCATCCGCCGCGCCGCCAGGAGTGGTGGACTTGGCGGTTTTGGTCGAAACAGACCCGGATGTGAGGTTGAGCGGTGAAACGGTGCCGACAACGACTTGCTCGTTGACCGGCGGTGTGACAGAGCGGCCGGTCTCGACCTGCTCCACCATCTTTCCGTCCACATATTTTAGACGAAGCGTCACTGTTTCAACACCGTTCTGACCGGCCGCGAGGACATTGCGCGTGCCTTGCACCAACGTCGCGTCCTGCGTGACCTGTGTCTGATACGGAATCGGATTCTGCACGGTGTTTGTTTCAAATCGCACGCGGGCAACCACAATATGCAAACCACGGGCAACCGCCTGTTCCGGTTTGACATTGATGGTGTCATCTGCGCTGAGGTGTACACCGGCTTTTTTCAACACATCCGTCACCGTACCGGTGGCGGCCATGACTTCCTGTGTTTTCCCGTCCGACGTAACTTGAACAGGAAACGCCGCGAAGAAATTGATACGTCCATAATGGTTTTTGATGCCAGTAAAGGCATACCGGTCTTCCTTGGAAAGATGAATGCCGCTTTGCCGGAGGATCACGCCCGGATCAGACCGGAACGTATAGATCGTCCGCGTACCGCTTCCGTCTACCACCTGCACGATTTTGACATTCAGCACGACCGCCGTAAGGACGGAAGATGCCAGAATGGCATACAGCAGGATAGCAAACACACGGGTTCTGGCAAGTTGCAGGAATCTGCGCCCGTAAAGGGCTGCCAGACTTTGCATACTTGCCAGACGACTCAGCGGCCACCGGATCTCCGGCAGGGAACTGAGGCCAAATTTCACGATTACATTGCTCCTTTTTCCGTATTTCTCTTTTATCGGCACACGGAAAAACACGCCTGCCCCCCGTTTTCTATTTCTATTTTTGTGGGGGGTTTCGCCTATTATATTGCATAAGAGGGGGACCTGTCAAGGCGAGCCCGATCTGAACATCTTGTTTTGTTCTGTCAAAACAAGGAAAAACCTCAAATGTTTTTGTCGAATAAAGCCAAAAAAACGTACAATCTACGAAAAAAGATTGTACGTTTTTTGCATTTTTAAATAAATAATTCCCAGACTTAGCGTTTGGAGAACTGCGGCGCGCGACGTGCGGCTTTCAAGCCATACTTCTTACGTTCTTTCATGCGCGGATCGCGAGTCAGGAACCCGGCTTTTTTCAGGATGGGACGCATATCGTCACCCACCTGCAACAGCGCGCGGGAAAGGCCATGGCGCACAGCACCCGCCTGTCCGGAGACGCCGCCGCCCGCTACACGGGCCACGATATCATACCGGCCAAGCGTTTTGGTCAGCTCCAAGGGCTGGCGCACGATCAGTTTCAAGGTTTCCAGACCGAAATATTCATCGATATCGCGGTTGTTAATGGTGATGGTACCGGTGCCCGGATATACGCGCACGCGCGCGACAGAACTTTTCCGGCGGCCTGTGCCATAGAAATACGGTTTCTCGTTATACATTGCGTTTCCCCCTCTTTAAAGCGCCCAAACTTCCGGTTTCTGCGCGGCGTGTTCGTGTTCGCTGCCTTTGTAGACCCGCAGGCGGCTCAGTGCGGAACGGCCGATCACAGTAGACGGAATCATGCCTTTAACGGCAAGCTCAATCGCCTTTTCGGGACGCTCGGCCATGAGGGTGCGATAACGCACTTCCTTGAGATGACCGGTGTAACCAGTGTGATGCCGGTAATATTTATTATCGAGTTTGGAACCGGTGAGCACCGCCTTTTCGGCATTGAGTACGATGACATGATCACCGCAATCCAGGTGCGGGACAAATTCCGTTTTGTGTTTGCCGCGCAACAGCACGGCCGCCTCTGCGGCAAGACGCCCGATTGGCTTGCCCGCGGCGTCAAGGATGTACCATTTGCGGGTAATTTCCGCCGCTTTTGGCATAAACGTAGACATAAACGCGTTCCTCCTGATAAAAACTGCCGCGTGGCATCTGACCACGCGACCTTTCGTAATGATGTATGTTCTATTATATCCACTGCCTTATGCGATGTCAAGGCAAAAATCGGAATATTGTAATTTACATCCGTTCTACTATGCAAAACCAGCTGTTTTCTCTTATATCCGGCTTGTGGCTCCCGTGTCGTTTCATTTTTTGTCTACTTTTTACGGGAGGTATCGGCGGTTTTGTCTTCCAAACGCTTTCACAATCCGCGCTGTATTTGCAGGAGAAAGCGAATACGTAGCATTTGGACCGTTGCGCAGAACTGGCAGCAGCACATTTACATGCCCGCTGGGCGACGCCGCTTGTTCCAACGCTCGTCCTTTGCTCAACAAATCGTTCATAGAGAAATTTGTCTGTGCCAAATCGAAGAGATTACCGAAGACATTTGGATCCAGATTCTGCGCGTTACATTTTTGTTGCAGCAGCGCCCGCAAGACCGTCCCTTGTGCGTTAAGCCTATCCACCTGTTTTGCATAATCGGCGTAACAGGCAACGGCCTCCACTTTAACGCCATTGAGGTGCTGAGGCCCTGCGACCGCCTGTACCTGCGCGCCGTGGGGGACGCGTGCACTGGCCGCTACCGGCAGGTCACAGTCCACACCGCCAAACAGGTCCACTACCTGCGCAAACGTGGTGGTGTCCTGCGTCCAATGATAATCCACCGGTACGCCCAAAAGCGCGGCACAGGCCGCAGCCGTATCCGTAGGGCCGCTTTTGTTAAAGATCTCGGACAATGTGGAACCACCGCCCGTGGCAAGTGCAGACGGCAGCGGCATCACCGTCAATTGTTTATCAGTCGCATCAAGCCCGATTAGCAAAAACGCAAGCGGTGCATGGGAATCTGGTGCATCCAGCATCAACAAGATGTTGAAGGTGTCGGATGGAACGACCTCCAGCGACTTTGCGGTGGGTTGTGCGGGCTGGTATAGAAGTGCATAAAGGCCCAATCCTCCCAGAAGCAATAGCGCTGATGCGGACATAATCAACCATGGCAAGACCTGTCTGAACCGTTTACGATATCCCTGCGGTTTTTTCATAGTATTCAATCAAAACACTCCCGGCAACAAGTTTTAAACATTCCTATTATTCATTCTTGCCGAAAGCCAAAAAGCCATGCATCTACTGCCGCAAAAATATGCCTATTCCTCTCACCCGGTTGCACTTATCCGCAAACGGTCCACAAACAAAAAAGCGCTCTGCTTTCACAGATGCGCTTAGATTCGCCTTGTATAGTTACGGACACTCTGCTCAGGTACGTCCAAGTGAGCATACAAACAGCCCGCCATTCTTATTTTCTACATATTATTACAATGTTATCATGAAGCCGGTCAAAGCATTTCCCATCATAATGTGTACGTTCATGGCATGGGAACACCGCAGACATCCGCCAATTCTACATAGACGGCGGAAAACCGGTTTTCCAGATAGCGACCGCCTTCCTGCGCCATATAGCTCGGCACCTCTCCGTTTTTTCGGAGCGGAAGCGTGAATGCCACATTGGTGCCTTCCCCTATGCGGCTGTCAATGGCCAGTGTCCCCCCGTGTTTTTCCACCACAGTTTTCACAAAAAGAAGCCCCAATCCATCACCCACAAACGCATTCTCGTCTGCGGTAGATGACCCATCCGAAGAGAGCAGGTCCGCAAGAAGCGTTTGGTCTATGCCAGCCCCTCTATCCGATACCGTCACGACCACATTCTTCTCTGTCAATTCCACACGCACACGTATCCGGTTACCCGCGCGTGTGTATCGGCAGGCGTTGGAAATCAAATTCAGCAATGCACGTTGCAGGCGCACAGGGTCAAAGCACACCTCAACCGGCTTTGAGGGAACTTTGCACAAGATCGGCAGTCCGATCTCACTCGTCAACATATTGGCCGCATTGCAAAGATTGCGAACAAATAAACCGATGTCGCCGTTTTTCAAATGCAGGACATCGCCGTTCATTTGCAGTCTTGCAATATCCGTGATGGTTTCTGAAAAGCGCAGCAACCGGTAACAGTTTTGCATAATGAGCCTGAGGTAACCTTTAACTCATGTATTTTCGGGTGTTTCCCGTACAAGCAACGCCAATGTGGAAAAAATGATGGTGAGCGGCATTTTGCTGCTTTTTTCATAGACGCTTAAAATACGGGCGGCAGTTTGGGGCAGTTCCTCTCTGGCTGGTTCTTTACCGGTGCCGCCCATCACCTGGCACCCCACCAATTGGGAACCATCCATCACCGGAGAAAATAGCAGAAAACACCCTTCACCGTCTTTAGGATAAAACGTAAATGGCCTTCCACTTTGCAGCTCACCAACAATTTCCGCTTTTGGAAAAAAATCGGGCCATTCATATTCTTTGGCTCTATTTACCAAAAGCGGAATCTGCCGCACAGCTTCTTGATTATGCCAACAGATGCGCAAAACCCCGTCCGTCAGCACTGCCGGAAACAAAGCGTCACTATAAAGACTTCGCATCATATGAAACAGGCCTTCGAATTGCATTCTGCTCACATCCCTATTTACTATTATAACATCTTCAATACCTCTGTAAAATACCAATGCAAAGAATCCCCATATTTCCTGTTTCTGCCTGGTCTGTTTTTTTACACACAAAAAAAGCATCAGCAAAACAAGCTGGTATTTCTACATAGAAAAAACAGGGGAAAGCACAGCAATTATTGATAAAAATCTAACAATCCCTTGCAGAAACCTGCAAAATGATATAGAATAGATTTGGAATTTATTTTATGGAGGTTAAACTTATGGGTATTAAAATCGGTATCAACGGTTTTGGCCGCATTGGTCGGCTTGTGTTCCGTGCTGCTCTCGCGCAACCGGATCTGTTTGATGTGGTGGGGATTAACGACCCGTTCATCGATCCTGACTACATGGTGTACATGCTGAAATATGACACCATGCACGGCCAGTTCAAAGGCGAAGCATATGTTGACGGCGACGGCAAATTTGTTGTCAACGGCAAAAAAGCTTCTTTGTTTGACAAAAAAGATCCTTCTGAAATTCCTTGGGGCGATGTGGGTGCCGACTTTGTTGTCGAGTCCACTGGTGTGTTCGCCACCACTGAAAAGGCTTCCGCTCACATCAAAGCGGGCGCCAAAAAGGTAGTTATCTCTGCACCTGCAAAAGACAAAGAGACCCCGACTTTCGTCTGCGGTGTCAACCTTGATAAATACACCAAAGATATGACTGTCGTTTCCAATGCTTCCTGCACCACCAACTGCTTGGCTCCGTTGGTTAAAGTCATCAATGACAAATTCGGCATCGAAGAAGGCTTGATGACCACCGTCCATTCCACCACTGCCACCCAGAAAACGGTTGATGGCCCGTCCAAAAAAGACTGGCGCGGCGGTCGTGCGGCATCCGGCAACATCATCCCGTCCTCTACCGGTGCTGCCAAAGCGGTTGCTCTGGTCATTCCGGATGTGAAGGGCAAACTGACCGGTATGTCTTTCCGTGTACCGACACTTGATGTATCTGTTGTTGATTTGACTGTCAAGCTGAAGGTCGATACCACCTATGAAGCTATCGCTGAAGCAATTCGTGAAGCATCTGAGACTTCCCTCAAAGGCATTCTCGGCTACACGGATGAAGATGTTGTTTCTTCTGACTTCCTGGGCGATTCCCGCACCTCCATCTTTGATGCCAAAGCCGGTATTGCGTTGAACTCCAAGTTCTACAAGCTGGTTTCCTGGTATGATAATGAGTGGGGCTATTCCAATAAAGTGCTCGACTTGATTTCTCACATGGCGAAAGTTGACGCTGAATAATTTAGATTTTTCACAACAGCAGGGTCGTCCCAATCGGGGCGGCTCTGTTTTTTTAGTTTCTTACCTTTTGCCACTCTTTCTGAGACAAACGATAAATCGCCAACTCGCTTACCCGCACGGTCTGTCTAATTGCACCAATTTCACCCCTCCCTTGCGATGTTGCCAATATGATTTTCGATCGACATCGGCATCACTTTGCTCATCCTCCTGTTGTTTTCTCCTATTATACCACCTCGCTGTCATATATGAAATTGTTGTAGTTAATCCGGGCGCGCGCAGGAATGTATACTTTACCGTATATAGAAAATAATTCATAAATTTATATAGAGTATACAATATTTTTCAACTTATAAGTCGAATTCATGTGATAAATTTCAATTTACAAGAAAAAGTCAGTATTAAT
>NZ_JBDNLG010000022.1:9985-32376 GCF_047718355.1 Ethanoligenens sp. | reverse complement strand
CGAAGAGTGCCTATCTATAATATCAAATGCTGCGCTTCATGTCAATCCTTTTTTGCAAATATCTTTCGAAAAATGCATATGCTATGCGTTCATGAGCAGTATTCCCCAAAATCAGATCATTATCCCAGGGTGGGCATGACCGCATAATTCTCAGAATGCGAAGAAAAAGGCGCAGTGCTATCGAATACGCCCAGCACGTGGTCCGCTTTTGAAATGAAATTGAAATAACGGTAACTTTTCTTCTCTACTTGCACATATTTGCCCGCGGAATTCTGATAGACCGGATCATCAAAGGTCGCATCAACCTGATACCACTTGCCTACATAGACCATGTTCCATGCGTGTGGGCCGGATTCTCCTCCACTGGATGCCGTGCCCGTAACATAGAGGGAATGTAAGCCCGCGCTGTCCAAAAGCAGTTTCATGGCCTTGGCATATCCCTCGCAAACAGCGGAACCGTCCACTAGGGCGCCATAGGCGGTAAAAGCCTGCGGATAGGCGGACGTATTGCTTGCGGCAGCAATGTTGTATGCACACGCCTCCACCAACGCGTCGTGCAGTACCAATTCCTTTTTGACCATGTCGGTTTTGGTGTCAGCCTGCGCAAGAATCGGCAGCACGGCGGCCCGCAGCTTCCCGCGCATGGCCGCCACAGTCCCCGTATCATATGAATAAGAAAAGGAAATTGTAAAATGCCGCAGACCATTTCCCCCAGCCCCGATGTACGACATTGATGTCCCGCTCAAATAAAACACCTCGGGATGATCGGCAATCACGTACTGCACGACCTTTTGCATGGCTGTAGGAGAAAGCGCGCTGTTCACGGGTACCTTGGTCTGCACGCCCACCAGCCCGGCCTGAATCTGATCATAGGCCGCTCGTTCGCCTGTGTTGAGCAATGTACGGCCGTATGTGTACACTTTAAGGCCCTGCATCCCTGTCTCCGCAAAATCCTCCGAAGGCGCTGCCGTCGTCTGCGCAGGCGCCGTATCCTGCGACGGTGCCGAAACGATTCCCTGCGTCGTCGGGATTGGTTGCCCGCTTGTAACGGTATTCTTCCAGCTGCTCGCCACATTTCCGGCTGCCGACTGTAAACCGGATAGACCTGTTTGCAGCAGCGACTGCATCGTATACGGTTGCTTGAAACAAACCACGGCGTACAGCATCACCCCCAGCATGGAAAAAGCATATATCCATTTTACAATCTTTCGCATCATATCCTCCATGGGAACACCAACTGTCACTCTTCGGGGATAGCACCCCATCCGGCAGAAACCATCTGCCTATCGGTATAACAGTTTTCGCAAATCAAAGCAAGAGGTAAACAATTCCTCCCATTTCCAGATTGCGCAATTGTATCGGCTGGGCGCATAGAAACATATTATGTCAACAGACCAGTTGGGGGTGAATCTCCATGCATTGTCCAGATGGCATGAGCGGCACACAATATGTCGCGCTGGTAGCCGCGCTCTCCTCCCTGCTGTCTGAAAACCTGAATGCAACGGAGACGCTGATTCTGTCTGATCTGCTCAACAATGTCAGCAATCAACTGCTCATTATTGCGGCGTTCAAAGAGGCAGAAGAGGATCGGCAACGCAAAAACGGACAGCAAAACACGCTGGCGAACAATTTATTGGATGCCTCCATTATCAACAGCCTTACATAAATAAGAGACTCGCTTTCGTTTTCAGAAAACTCAAACGGGTCACGTTAATTATGGAAGGTTGTTCTTTTTTAGATAGGAATAAGGCACAGGCCGATTTTTCAAAAGCCAGTTTTTGGCTTGGACAATGTCCTGCTCCATCTGCGTTTTTAGTGCGTCAATACTGTCAAACCGCTTTTCCGGGCGCAGAAAGGTATGAAGAGCCACCTCCATCCAACGGCCATAAAGGTCTCCATCAAAATCAAACAGAAAGGTTTCACACAGAATATCATCGGAGCCTACCGTGGGTTTTACGCCTACGCTGGCGACCGCGTCCCGCCACTCTCCGTCCAACCGAACCGACGCGGCGTATACTCCAAAACGCGGGCAGACATGTTCCTCCGGGATACGTTGGTTGATGGTGGGCGTCCCCAGCGTGCGCCCTAATTGTCTGCCATGAATCACTGGGAACTCCAGTGTGAACGGCCTCCCGAGCAGGGTGGCGGTATCCTCCATTCGTCCCTCGGCAATCAGCTTCCGAATGCGCGTGGAGCTGACCGGCCCTGCCGCATCACAAATCGGCGGTATGCGCACCGCAGTAAACCCGTACCGTTTTCCGAGGCTGTCCAAGACATCCGGTCCGGCTTTTCCGCCCTCTCCAAAGCGATAATTAAATCCGCAAAACGCATACCGAATATGAAACGGGAGCAATACTTTTTGTATAAACTCCTCCGGAGATAACGACTGAACCTTTCTAAAATCCAGATAGATCAGGTAATCAATTCCCAGATCCTCAAAAATTCGCTCTCTCTGCCGGTCGGTTGTGATATCCGGTGCGCGACGATTTTTTAAAACCAAAGCGGGATGTTCCGTAAAGGTAATTAGCGCGGTTCGCAGACCCGTTTCCCGTGCGGCGCGAATCACGGCGGCATGTCCAATATGCACTCCATCAAACATCCCAAGAATCACCGCTAACGGTTCCCGTATGTCCAGCGCCTTATCCGCATGGTATATTTCCATTGCCCTCACCCCCAGCAAAAACACATTTGACCCGCAGCATTCCTTGCCCCTGGTCAATCTCTCCCAAACCCAAAAAAGAGCTGTCCGGTGCATGTACACGACACAGACCGGAACTGGGCGCTCCCTCCACCCGTTCCAATGAGAGAAAGCCCCCGTTGCAAAACCGAGTCACCTGTTTTGGTGTGATAGTAATTCCATTTAGTATATCAAACGGATGCTGTACGTCTAGTACTATGTCTTGAAGCATTCCTGCCCGCGCAATCTGTTCCACTTCTTCAATAGAGCGAGCCTGCGCAATGGAGAACCCTGCGGCGGCGGTGCGCTGAAGTGCCGTCATGGTCGCGCCACAGCCCAATGACGCTCCGATATCCTCCACCAATGTGCGGATATAGGTTCCGCTTGAGCAGGAAACGGATAACGCATACTCGCCTGCTTCCGTTGGCACATCCAGCAATGTAAGCGCATAAATCGTCACGGGCCGGGCTTCCCGCTCTACCACCTCACCGCGTCTTGCCAATTCATACAGTCTCTCCCCGTTTTTGTGTACCGCCGAATACATGGGCGGAACCTGCAAGATGGCGCCGGTAAACGCAGGCAGGGCGCGCTCCACTTCCGACCGCCCTGCGCATACCGGCCGGGTCTCCAGCACTTTGCCGGTACAGTCGCCGGTATCGGTGCGCACACCAAGGCGCATACGGGCAATATACGTTTTATCGTTGCATGGCAAAAGCCCGATGGCACGGGTCGCCCGCCCCAAGAACAGGGGCAGCACACCGGTTGCCATCGGGTCAAGTGTGCCGGCATGACCCACTTTACGCACATGGGTTATCCCGCGCACACGCGCCACCGCGCCAAAGGACGTAATCCCCGCGGGTTTATTCAAAATTAAAATCCCGTCCATCACGTTACAGAGCCTTTTCCGCCGCATTGATAATCGCTGTTTTCACTTCTGCGAGAGTTCCTGTTATTTTGCACCCGGCCGCCGCCACATGACCACCGCCACCAAAATGGGCACAGATAGCCGAAGCGTTCACGCCGTTGTTTGTCCGCACAGAAAGTTTGTAAACGCCACCCTCTTTTTCACGGATGACTACGCCGACTAGCACGCCCTCCACCCGCACGGGCAGAGAAGCAAAACCCTCCATGTCCGTTTCTGCCGCGCCGGTTTTCGCACGCATATCACGCGAAATCACAATCAACGCCACGCGCGCGTCCAGATAAAACTCTAGCGTCTGCAACGCCAACATCTCCACAGCCAAGCGCTGGCGGCTAACGGTTTCAAACAGCCGCTTGTTGATTGCGGCTGCGTGCGCGCCCCGTTCTATCATGTCAGCCGCTAAACGCAGTGTTTTGGCGCTGGTATTGCTGTATCGAAAACATCCGGTATCGGTTGCCATGCCCGTATAAATACAATCTGCAATTTCGGTAGAGATTTCTACTCCAAGTTCTTTAAGCAGCTCCGCCACAATCTCGCATGTGGAGGATGCGGTAGGGACAAGCAGCACCTGCTTCGCATACAGCGTATTAGACGGATGGTGATCAATGCAAAGCGCCACGTTGTCAGCATAAACAGAATTGGCTGTGCCCAACAGTTGGGTATCGGCAATATCGGCACTGACAATCACGCGCGGCTCAAACGCCGGTATTTCCGGGAGCACCAGATGGCTATAGCGTTCCGGGATCGGGTCAGAGCAGGAAACATAAGCACGCTTGCCCAACGCACGCAAACCGAGGCAAAGTGCATAGGTCGCGCCGATCGTGTCTCCGTCCGGCGAGGCGTGTGCAAGAATAAGATACTCATCCTCACGCAGCAAAAATGCGGAGGCTTGTGCGTGGGTTACCCCCCGCGATTCAGAGTTTCCCATGTTCTTCACCCTTTTTCATATGGTGCAACAAATCTGCGATATGAGCGCTATGTTCCATAGAGTCGTCCGCCACAAATCGCAGTTCGGGCGTTTTGCGGGCATCCAGGCGGGTGGAAAGCGTCTTGCGCGCAAACCCGGCAGCACTTTTCAGGCCCTCAACCGCCTGCGCGGCATCTCCGCCCACTGTGCTGACATACACTCTGGCATAGGACAAATCGTTAGATACTTCCACCCGCACGATGCTGACCAAGCCAGTAATACGCGGATCTTTCAAATTCCGCACGATGTCCGAAAGCTCCCGTTTGATGTCCTCTGTTAATCGATCCAACCGATGACTGGGCATACTTGTTCTACCTCTCTTTTGCCAGTAGGCCGACAAATCATTTGTCGGCCTACTGCACCCGCGCGAGTTATTTAATCGCGATATTCTTCCATAATAAAGGACTCAAAAATGTCGCCCTCTTTAATGTCGTTATATTTTTCAAGGCCAATACCGCATTCAAATCCCTGCTGTACTTCCTTTGCATCGTCTTTAAAGCGTTTGAGCGAGGAAATCTCGTCTTCCGTAATGACAATACCGTCACGTACCACTCGGATTTGTGAGCCGCGCGTCACTTTGCCTTCCAGCACGTAGCAACCGGCGATCGTCCCCACATTCGAAATCTTGTAGACCAACCGTACTTCCGCACGGCCGAGCTGCACCTCACGCACCTTCGGCGCAAGCATGCCCTTCATTGCAGCCTCGACTTCCGCAATGCAGTCATAGATTACGCGGTACATCCGCAGCTCCACGCCAGCCATGGCAGCGTTGTCGCGTGCGGCAGTTTCTGGACGCACATTGAAGCCAATCACCAACGCATTAAACGCTTCGGCAAGCTGCACATCCGATTCGTTGATGGCGCCCACGCCACTGTGAATAACTTTTAACTTGACTTCGTCATTGGAAAGTTTGAGGAGGGACTGCTTGAGTGCTTCGGCGGAACCCTGCACATCGGCTTTGACAATGACATTGAATTCCTTGATCTCGCCAAGCTGCATTTGGTCAAACAGATTATCAAGCGTCACTTTTTGGATGGCGCCAAACTGTTCTTCCTTCTCCTGCGTGCGGCGCTGTTCCACAAGTTCACGAGCCATGCGCTCATCCTGTACGCAGTGGAAGACATCGCCCGCCGCCGGCACTTCTGAGAGACCGGTGATCTCCACCGGTACAGACGGGCCCGCATCCTCCAGCTTATTTCCTTTTTCATCTGTCATCGCGCGCACATGCCCCACGGTCGTCCCCGCAATCAGCACATCGCCGGTATGAAGTGTACCATTCTGAACCAGAAGCGTGGCCACCGGCCCGCGCCCTTTATCCAGTTTGGCTTCGATGACAACGCCTGTGCCCGCGCGTTTCGGGTTGGCACGCAGATTTTTCATATCTGCGACCAACAGCACCATTTCAAGCAGCTTGTCGATGTTTTCATGCTTTTTAGCAGAAACCGGCACGCAGATCGTATCACCGCCCCATTCTTCCGGTACCAACCCGTATTCGGTCAGTCCCTGCATCACGCGCTGTGGGTCGGCGCCGGGTTTGTCGATTTTATTGATGGCTACAATGATGGATACTTCCGCCGCCTTGGCATGGTTGATAGCTTCAATCGTCTGCGGCATGATGCCGTCATCCGCCGCAACCACCAGAATAGCGATATCGGTCGCCTGCGCGCCGCGCGCACGCATGGAGGTAAACGCCGCATGGCCCGGCGTATCCAAAAAGGTCAGATACCGGCCCTGTAATTTGACGCGGTAAGCACCGATATGCTGGGTGATGCCGCCGGCCTCGCCGGTGGCCACATCACTGTGGCGGATCGCATCCAGCAAGGATGTTTTACCATGGTCGACATGCCCCATGACCACCACGACCGGACTGCGTACTTCCAGGTCTTCCTCTTTGTCTTCGCTGTCGTCGATGAGCTGTTCCTCAATCGTGACCACCACTTCGTGCTCGACTTTTGCACCGAACTCGATAGCGGCAAGCGCCGCGGTGTCATAATCGACGGTATCGGAAATTGCAGCCATCACGCCCAAAGCCATCAATTTTTTGATGAGATCCGCCGCAGTGACTTTCAGCCGCGCCGCCAATTCACCAACCGCAATCTCGTCCGGGATGCTCACTTTCAGCTGGGTTTTTTTGCTCTTTTCAAACACCAAGCGTTTCAGTTTTTCCGCTTCGGTTTCCCTCTTTGCATAATTGGGGCGACGGTTTGCCGAACGCTGATGCAGTTTCTGCTTGCGCTGAATATTGTCCTTTTTCGCGCGGTCCGGGGTAATTTCCTCATACCGCATATTGTATTTGTCAAGTTCGACCTGCGCACCACGTGTGTCCACATGCCGTACCGTGCGGTCGGCTGCGCTGGGACGCGGTCCGGCCGGCGCCGCCGCAGTAGGAGTCTGCTGCGCTTGTGGCGCGGGATGCTGTCCACCTGTCGGCGCACGCGACGGACGGTTTTGCTGTCCGCCGTGTGCCTGTTGGAATTGCTGCCCTGGACGGTTGTTCTGCGGGCGGTTTGGCTGTGTGCCAGACTGCGGGCGATTCCCCTGCTGCGGACGCGTGTTTGCGGGTGGCGTTTTTTCTGCCGTGCCGCTGCTTGCCGCTGCGCTGTTTTCCGCCACCGGAGTCTTTTGTTCGGCCGTTGGCTGTGCCTTCGCCGTCTCCGGTTTTTTCATATTAAAATACGTATCGAAATTGGCCACCTCCCCTTTTTGAGTATAATGCTCAAAAACCAAATTCAGTTCCTCTTCGGACAAAGCCGTCATATGTTTGTGCGGCTCATTATAATATTTTGAAAGAAAGTCGATCACATCTTTACTTGGCACACCCAGATCCTTGGCCACCTCGTGCACGCGGTATTTCATCATCATATTCGCCATCATCCTCCTGTTGCGCCGCTTTACATAGCTCCTTCATCCTTTTTGCAAAAGAGGCGTCGGTGATTGCCACTACCGCCGTATCTCCTCTGCCAATACATGCCCCCAGCCTTTGTTTATCCAGACCTGTTTGAAAACAGGGTGTCTTTGTCTCTTCGCAGGTACGCCGCACCGATTTTTCGGTGCGTGCGGAAGCGTCAGTGGAGAGAAGCACAATCAGTGCTTTGCCAAATACCACATCTTTGAGAACTGCGTCGGTTCCAAATGTCAATTTGCCCGCACGCCTTGCAAATCCCAGCAAACCCTGCAATTTATCCGTCATTTGCAAGCTCCTCTTCCAGTTTGGCAAAAACCGCTTCCGGTATTGCACTTTTAAAAGCACGTTCCAGCCGTCTGGATTTGCGCGCCTTTTTGAAACAATCTGCACTGTTGCAAAGGTATGCGCCACGCCCAGGCTTTTTTCCCGTAGCATCCAGTGAAATTTCGCCTTCTGCACTGCGCACCACACGTATCAGTTCCTTTTTGGGCCGCATCTGACCGCATCCCGTGCACATGCGCATGGGTACTTTTTTCGGCTGCATACCGTCCCTCCATTTTCGCAAAATCAAACAGTGACTTTGATGCCGCTATCGAAGAATTATTCTACATCTTCCGGTTCGGTTTCAGCTGCTTCAAAAGCAACGGCCATATTGGTCTGGCGGGACGCCATAGTTTCTTCATCCGCACCGCTTTCCGGCCGGATATCAATGCGCCAACCCGTCAATTTGGCCGCCAGACGTACATTCTGCCCACGGTTGCCAATCGCAAGCGAGAGCTGATCGTCGGGAACCACCACGCGGGCACGGCGCTCTTTTTCTTCCGTGGTCACATCCACCACAGTAGCAGGCGCAAGGGCAGCGGCAATATACTGTCCCATGTCCTGTGCGAACGGAATCAAATCAATCTTTTCGCCATGCAGTTCTTCCACAATATTGCCCACGCGGCTGCCTTTAGGCCCAATGCAGGAACCGATCGCATCTACATCCGGGTTTTTGGAGTCGACCGACACCTTCGTACGTGAACCCGGTTCGCGCGCAATGCCCATAATCTCCACTGTGCCGTCATAAATTTCCGGCACTTCAAGTTCAAACAAGCGGCGAATCATGCCCGGATGTGTACGGGAAACCAGCGTACGCACCCCTTTTTCTCCGTTTTTAACTTCCACCACATAAACTTTGACCATTTGCCCCTCGCGCAGCTGCTCGCCGGGAATCTGTTCGTTGGCGGGCATGACAGCCTCGGCACGCCCAATATCTAGATACGCGCTGCCGGTCAGACTGTCAACACGGGAAATATTGGCTGTTACCATCTCATGCTGGCGGGACATACTCTCATCTTTTATGATTTCGCGTTCTACTTCACGTATCCCCTGCCGGATCACGTGCTTGGCTGTCTGTGCGGCAATACGGCCAAATTTACGCGTGTCCAACTCGACATCCACTGTATCGCCAATCTCAACATGCGGATCAATCGCTTTGGCTTCCTCAAGATAGATTTCCATCTGCGGATTTTCCACGGCTTCACTCACGGTTTTACGCAATGCCACACGAAAGACCCGTTTTTGTGGATCCAAGTCCACAATGGTATTGTCTCCCGTTTTATAGTTGTGCTTGACGGCAATGGTGATCGCATTGGCAATCTTTTCGGCCAAATGTCCTTCTGGAATCCCTTTTTCTTTTTCCAAAGCCTCAAGTGCATCAAAAAATTCCGCGTTCATTCCGATTCATTCCCTCCTGTAATCCACTCGGCATCATCAACCGCCTTTACAAAAGCAGTCTGCGCCTTCTGTATCTGCATCTCGCCCTCCGGGGCTTCCAGTGTCAGCACACCATCGGTATATGCAGCCAAGGTACCTTCACATTCACGTCGTCCATCATCCAAAGGTCTGATGAAGCGTACGCGTATCTTTTTCCCAATAAACACTTGAAAATGCGTTTCTTTTTTCAAATCACGTTCAATACCCGGAGAAGAAACCTCCAGATAATATTGTTGGGCAATAATATCCGCATCATCCAGCGGCCCGTCGATCGCACGGCTGAACGCTTCGCAATCCTCGATGTTCACGCCGCCTTCTTTATCAATATAGATGCGCAGAAACCATGATGCGCCTTCTTTGACATATTCGATGTCCCAAACGGAAAGTGAAAGTGTCTCCGCAATGGGAAGCGCGATTTTTTCCACCTTGGAAACCACGTTTTTGCCAGCTGCCATCTTTTCTCCTTAGGGCCGCAACGTGTATACCACACAGGTTTTCTCTCGCCGCACATGCTACGGAAGCCGCCGCCCTTTAAACAAACGAAAGAGTGGGTTACCCCACTCTTTCACATTACCTTCTTACTATATTAGTATAGCCCTTTTTTCACAGAATTGCAAGCATTTCTTTTGCAGAACAACCCTGTTTATCAATCCGCCAGCGTCGCCGAGGCAACAAAGCAAGGGCGCTCATCCACCCTGCCCTCATATAGAACACAGTTGTCTTTGTGATGCGCACGGATGCCAATAGTTTCTTTCTCTTTTACCTCACCCAAAAAGTCAATATTAAATGAAGAAAATGCATGACCATCGAACCCATCCGGAAAAAAGTCACAGAGCATATCCACATAGACGGCATTATTGACATGGCCGTTTGAGTCGATATCGGAATACCGCGCGACACGTTTTCCCGCGCATCGGACACATGGCGCGACCGTGTGTTCACCAAACAACAACCCCGGGCGTTGCTTCTCCACAGGAACAGGCAGCGGATCGTTTGGCTTGACCGGCATAGCTTTCGAATCCGGAAAAACCGCAGGCCGCAGAATCCGATGAGAATCCGGGTTGGTCAGTACCCAATGCGATCCCAATTCCACACAGACCTCACCGTTCACTCTGATACGCAGGCCCCGCGTAAACTTAGCGCCCTCTAATCCACAAAACCATGTTTCCGCCTCCACGGTTTCCCCGTAAACAGGCAGCCTGTGAATACGGGCAGCTACCGCCACAAGCAAAAACACCATTTTATGTTCTTCACGCAATACAGTGTATCCCAGTCCCGCTTCCTCGAGCTGTCGGCCGGCCGCTTCCTGCAGCAGACGCAAAATCATCGAGTATTTCATTTTCCGGGTGGCGCCGATATCAAAAGAAGTCAGCCGAACCGGTAAAATATAGTTTTCCACGTTTTCCACCATTCTCTGTTGAAAACAGATTGCATCTGTCTTACACGCCGATTTTATCTGCTTCCAAATCTGTCAGCAGACCATCAAGTCTTTTATTTGACCGGCATTGGGATGACATCTACACCCATAAACCCGCGCAGCACATCCGGCACAGTAACCGAACCATCCTCATTCTGATAATTTTCAAGAATAGCGGCCACTGTGCGTCCGATTGCCACACCGGAACCATTGAGCGTGTGTACAAATCGGGTCTTATCCCGTGCGCCGTCTTTAAATCGGATGGAAGCGCGGCGTGCCTGATAATCCTCAAAATTAGAGCAGGAAGAAATCTCTACATATCTATTATATGATGGCATCCAAACTTCGATATCATAGGTCTTTGCACTGGAAAATCCAAGATCTCCCGCGCAAAGCGTGACCACTCGGTATGGCAGGCCCAATGCCTGCAACACCCGTTCTGCATCGCTCGTGAGCTTTTCCAGTTCTGCATATGAGTCCTCCGGGCGAACGAACTTAACCAGCTCTACCTTATTGAATTGGTGTTGACGAATCAACCCGCGCGTATCCCGTCCCGCCGAACCGGCCTCTTCCCGGAAACATGCGGAATAGGCGCAATATTTGATCGGCAGCTGCGCACCATCCAATATTTCATCGCGGTGGAAATTGGTGACCGGCACTTCAGCGGTAGGAATCAGAAACAAATCTTCTTTGTTTATATGGAACGCATCGTCCTCAAATTTCGGGAGCTGACCTGTGCCGGTCATAGATGCACGGTTTACCAGAAACGGCGGTAAAATCTCCGTATATCCATTGGCAGTGTGCGTGTTTAGAAAAAAATTGATGACAGCACGTTCCAACCGTGCGCCCAAGCCTTTATAAAAATGAAACCGTGCGCCGGTGACTTTCGCAGCCCGTTCCGGATCGAGAACACCCAGTTTTGCGCCGATATCCCAATGTGCCTGCGGCGCAAATTCAAATGTGCGCGGTGTCCCGACTTTCCGCTTTTCTTCATTTTCAGTGTCATCTTTTCCCGCTGGAACGCTCTCATGCGGCACGTTGGGAATTGCCAGCAGCATCTCGCGCAGGGCTTCTTCCGCCTCGCGCAATTTGGCATCGTTCGCCTTGATCTCATCCGATAGGTCTTTCATTCGTGCAAGCAATGCCTGTGCTTCTTCCTGCTTGCCTTCCTTTTTCAATGCGGGAATCTGTTTGCTGCTCTGGTTCTGCTCCGACTTCATTGCGTCGGTATTTGAAATCAAACTGCGCCGCAAATCATCAGCTTGCAGTACCGCATCAATGTCAATATTCTTATTCCGCTTTGCCATGCCCTTTTTGACCCGTTCGGGGTCGTTTCGTATTTCCTTGATATCCAACATGCCAGACACTTCCTGTTCTTCGTTTTCTAATTCCGTACCAATGCTATGATTTCCAAATTGTCCGGTAATCAGTATGGGCGAGGCGGACACCTGCCCTCATTACCCGACGGAATCGCTGCCTTTTTCTGAAACCAGATAAACCCCATGTGGGTCTATTCCCCGGCCAATCGCCTGACAAGTGCACGCAGGTCTTCTTCCCCATAATATTCCAGGGAGAGAATACCCTTGTTTTTACCTTCCGACACCTTGACTTTGCGCCCAAAAAGGTCGGTCAGGCTACGTTCTGTCTCTACGGCGAACACGCTGGGCAATGCCTGCTCCTGCTTTTCTTCCCTGCCATAGCGCTTGACTAGTTTCTCCAGGTCACGCACGGACAAATGTTTATCAACTGCCAATTCTGCCAATTCGCACTGTGCCTGTGCGTCATCTATTCCAAGTAACGTGCGTGCATGTCCTTGTGAGAGCCGCCCATCCTGCACCATGGCACGAATTTTGTCCGGCAAGCCAAGCAAACGCAAAGCGTTAGCAACCGCGGGACGTGATTTTCCAACCTGTGAAGACACTTCGTCTTGCGTGAGCCCATAGGTTTCCATCAACGCATGATACCCTTCAGCTTCCTCAATTGGGTTTAAATCCTCTCGTTGAAGATTTTCAATCAGCGCTACTTCCAGTACGGCGGTGTCATCCAGTTCACGGATGACGACCGGCGCCTCGGACAATCCCGCCATCCGAGCAGCCCGCCACCGGCGTTCTCCGGCAACCAGCTGATACGTGCCGGTACCCGGAATGGGCCGCACCACCAATGGCTGCAAAATGCCATGCTGCCGAATCGAATCTGCGAGTTGTGAAAGTGCTTCCGGTTCAAACTCTTTCCGTGGCTGGCCGGTATTCGGCTCAATCTCCGAAAGCCGCAGGCTGACCGGCGCGGACGTGTTCTCAGCCGCATTGTCCGCAAAAAGGGCATCCAGCCCTTTTCCAAGGCCCCGTTTCATTATGCAGTCCCCTTTTCCGCGTTTTGTTCTTCAATTTCCAACGCAAGATCGCGATAAGCCTGACTCCCGCGCGAATGCCCGTCATAGTATAAAACCGGCTGTCCAAAGCTTGGCGCTTCGGAGATGCGCACATTACGCGGCACGACTGTTTTGTAGACTTTTCGCGGAAAAAATTTCTTGATTTCCTGTACCACTTGCACGGTTAGGTTCAATCTTCCGTCAAACATTGTAAGCAGCACCCCTTCAATCTCAATAGAAGGATTATAAAGCCGCTTGACCATCCGCACGGTGGCAATCAATTGCGAAAGGCCCTCCAATGCGTAATATTCACACTGTGCGGGAATTAGCAGTGTATCCGACGCATTCAGCGCATTCAATGTAATCAAACCCAACGAGGGCGGACAATCAATCAACATATAATCATATGCTTCTCTTATCGGCAAGAGCGCGCGTTTGAGCATTCCTTCCCGATGGTCGGCATCTACCAGTTCAATCTCCGCCCCTGCCAATGTGATGTTTGCCGGCAAGATATCCACGTTTTGAAACAGCGTATGTACCAGCACTTCCTCTGCCGTGGCTTGTCCAATCAAAATATCATATGTGCTTTTTTGCAGGCCTCTTTTATTCACACCCATACCGCTGGATGCATTCCCCTGTGGGTCGATATCAATTAATAAGACACGCTGTCCCAATTCGCCCAATGCCGCCGCCAAATTCACGGCTGTTGTGGTTTTTCCAACGCCGCCTTTTTGATTGGCAATCGAAATCACCTTACCCACATTGCTTCCCCCTGATTGGTTTTTGTCCGTTTTGAGAATCTTTATTTCCGGTGATTCTTTCAACATTCGACATGCCCGCTTTCATGGATCTCTGCCTGACCTGTCGGTTCATCCTGTTTCCGTTCATATCTTCTATCATATATGTTATTATACCATGCCCCGCGTTCAAAAAAAAGGGCATATCCGTGATTTCACCGCAATGTTTCACGTGAAACATATTAAAACCCGCTCCAGTAAGCGTACAGCTACCGGAACGGGTTTTATAAAAAGCATTTTCTGCAAGCAGTTATCTTGCCTCAATGAAGTATCTACATTCTAATGCGTTTAAGTTCATGCACTTTTTTGTTTGCTCTTTGGAATACGAACCACATATTCAATATAATCGCCATATTCATGCTGACTGGTTTCCGCCTCAATACCCGAACGTCGCATGATATTAACCGCATTCGATATGGTATTGAAAAACAACCGTACGTCCTTGATCAATGGTACTGACCGCCCAATTGGTTGTGATTGTGTGGGGGAAATCATTTCCTCTATCAAGCGATCAGTTTCCGCCACATTCATTTTCCCATTGATGATTCGCTGCAAAGCCGTCGCCTGCAACGTTGTGGGTAATCGCAGCAAAGCACGCGCATGGCGTTCCATCAGTCCCTTTTCCATAATGATATCGCGCACTTCCGGTGTAAGCTGAAGCAAGCGCACTTTATTGGCGATGGTAGACTGGCTTTTTCCAAGTTTTGCAGCGACCTGCTCCTGTGTCAATCCCACCGTTTCCACCAACCGTGCAATGCCCTCTGCCTCTTCAAAAAAATGAAGATCTTGCCTTTGCAAGTTTTCCAGCAATGCGAACACGGCAGACTCCTGTATAGTCGCATCTAACACAATGCAGGGCGCACTTTTTTGGCCGGTCAAACGCAGTGCACGTAATCGTCGTTCTCCGGCCACCAGTTCATACAACCCGTTGCCAATGTTTCGCACACTCAGCGGCTGCAAGACACCATTCTCCTGTATGCTTTCGGCCAATCCATCCAGTGCCTGTTCATCAAAGACACGCCGGGGTTGCCAAGGGCTGGGACGAATCTGAACAATTGGAATTTCAATCACACGCATCGTCTTTTCTTTTGTCGCAATTCCAAACATAGAATATGGCACATCCTTTCAAGCAGATCTGCCCACATACCAATCTGTATGGAGCTTGTCCGATTTCCACAAGAAAAGTATAACATATCCTGTATTATATTTCCATATATTTCCCAATAAATCGTTCGACACTTTCCGGCGTGTTTTTTCCACAAAGCTATTTACATCTGTGGAAAACATCCGTTCATTGCACTTTTTTGTCTATAACGGCCGCTTTTTCATTATTCCTGATGAACGTGGATATGCGACGGGTGTATTTGCAGTCTTTATAATTTCCACCAGTGTGCGAGAAAAAGCGGTGGCTGGCAATGTAAAAGTAGAAATGTGTGCAATTTTTCCACCCAGCACATGGATTGCTTTTTGAGCTTCATGTGCTTCCGTTTCACCATCCGGGCCTTTCATCGCAACAAATCGTCCGCCAATTTTTACAAACGGCAGGCAATATTCGCACAACATTCGCAGATTTGATACCGCCCGTGCTGTCACATAGTCGAATGTTTCACGCAAAGTGCCTTGTCTCCCTGCCTCCTCCGCACGTGCGTGCAGGCAGTTCACCTCTTGCAGATGCAGTGTTTCTGCCAACATTGTCAAAAAATGCACCCGTTTTTGCGTACCATCCATACATGTCAAATGCAGATCCGGGCGTGCAATCTTCAAAACTATTCCAGGAAATCCTGCCCCACTGCCCACGTCTAAAATAGCCGCACCCTGTTCAGGCGGTGCAAAATGGAGGAGGGACAGTGAATCCAGATAATGCTTAACTGCAATCTCCTTTGGGTCGATAATAGCCGTCAAGTTGATTTTCTCATTCCATTCCAGGAGCAGCTGTGTATACATTTCTAATTGCTTAATTTGTTCCTCGTGCAGCTCTATATTCCAATTGCTTTCCTTTAAATACTCGCTAAAGTCCGCCATGTTTTCCTCCATGTTTCACGTGAAACATCATACAATACGGTTACCCTCTATTTTTCTGCTCCAGATAAATCAGCAAAACAGAAATGTCCGCCGGACTGACTCCAGAAATACGCGACGCCTGTGCAATGTTGACCGGCCGAACAGCCTCAAGTTTTCCCATTGCTTCCAAGCGTAAACCAGTCACCGCGTGATAATCCGTATCAGATGGTAAGGCGCGTTGTTCTAAACGATGCATTTGTGCAATGGCCGCATTCTCCCGTTTAATATATCCTTCATATTTAATGGAGATTTCAACCTGCTCCCGCACCATATCCGGCAAGGAAGGACGCGTTGAATCAAATGCCGCCAACGCATCATAATGGACTTGCGGCCGACGCAGCAAATCTGCTAATTTTACCCCTGTTGCAACCGGTGCGGTTCCCACCTGTTCCAAATACGCATTCAGTGTTTTCTCTGGCGGCAAAACCGCTTGTTCCGCACGCTGTCGCTCCACTTTAATCATATCCTGTTTTTTCTGAAATTTCGCAAACCGTTCTTCAGAAATCAATCCGATACGATATCCAATCGGTGTAAGCCTCGCGTCTGCATTATCCTGCCGCAATACCAAACGATACTCCGCACGTGAAGTCATCATGCGATAGGGTTCGTTCGTACCCTTCGTAACAAGATCATCAATCAGTGTACCAATATAGGCTTGTGACCGTGAAAGAAGCATTGGTTCTTCGCCCTTGATTTTTAGAGCCGCATTAATGCCTGCTACCAACCCTTGCGCTGCAGCCTCCTCATAGCCGGATGTCCCATTAAACTGCCCCGCTCCATAAAGTCCGCAAATAGATTTTGTTTCGAGCAGTGGCGTCAAAGCCAGCGGATCTATACAGTCGTACTCGATCGCATAGGCCGTGCGCATCATACGAATCTGTTCAAATCCTTTGATTGTGCGCAAAAACTGTATCTGCACTTCCTCCGGCAAGGAGGAAGAAAGCCCGCCAAGATACATCTCCTCCGTATCTCTACCCAACGGTTCAATGAAAATCTGATGACGGCTTTTATCAGCAAAACGCACCACTTTATCTTCTATACTTGGACAATACCGTGGACCTACCCCCTCGATTCGTCCGGCATAAAGCGGAGACCTGTTCAAATTTTCCCGAATGATGCGGTGGGTTTCTTCGTTTGTATATGCAATGTGGCAGGTTGCTGCATTTTCTCCCGGATGCTCAGTTTCAAATGAAAACGGTATAACCGGATCATCGCCGGACTGGGCCTCCAGCGTAGAGAAATCGATACTTGTGCGTTTCACCCGGGCAGGTGTTCCAGTTTTGAAACGCAAAAGCGGCAGATTGAGCCGCTGTAGACATTCTGTGAGCAAAGATGGACCAAACATGCCGTCCGGCCCGCTTGCATATGAGACTTCCCCGATATGCACCCGCCCGCGCAAATAAGTGCCTGTGGCAATGATCGCCGCTTTCACCAAAAAGACCGCACCCAAACGTGTAACAACTGCACAGACTTTCCCATTTTTTACATGAACCTCCACCACTTCCGCTTGTTTAACGTCTAATAACGGAGTGGTCTCCAGCACCTGTTTCATTCGTGCATGATACGCACGGCGGTCGCACTGCATTCGCAAAGAATGTACAGCCGGGCCTTTGCCGCGGTTAAGCATCCGGCTTTGCAGAAATGTATCATCGGCAGCACGACCCATCTCACCGCCAAGCGCATCAATTTCACGCACCAAATGTCCCTTCGCCGTTCCACCAATGGATGGATTGCACGGCATATTTGCCACCGCATCCAGATTTAAAGTGAACAAAATAGTGGATATGCCAAGCCGTGCAGAAGCCAGTGCCGCCTCAACCCCCGCATGTCCTGCGCCAATTACTGCCACCCCATATGCACCCGCATTGTATTCCACAATTGATCTCCCACCTGTTGAAAATTTTCAATTTATTTTCCCACACAAAATTGTGCAAACACTTTTTCAATTACTGCTTCAGAGGCCTGTTCACCGGTCAATTCCGCCAATGCACCCGATGCAGCTTGCAGTTCCACCGACAACACATCCAACGTGAATCCTGCCGAAAGCGCCTTCTGACATTCTGCAATGGCCGCCTTTGCACGCACCACACAATCCAATTGCCGCGCATTTGCCAGCATTGCCGCACGCGGATCAAAGTTATCCAATTGCAGAGCTGCACGTACTCCCGATTCCAATTGGTCCAATCCGGTTCCATGTGCCGCTGAAAGTGATAGAACTGAAGAAAACGCTGCACGCACACGATTCCCATCACAACGCTGTGGAAGGTCTGCTTTGGTCAAAATTGCAAGCACGCGTTTGCCACGCAGCATGGAAAACAACGCTTCATCCTCTGCATCCAGCGGACGTGAGCCATCAAATAAAGCAAAAATCAACGCGGCATGGTTCAACTTTTCCTTTGCGCGTGCTACCCCAATCTGTTCTACGACATCCTCTGTTTCGCGCAAGCCGGCAGTATCAAACAACCGCAGTGTTGCCCCTGCGAACCATACACTTTCCTCCACAATATCACGAGTGGTTCCCGCCACCGGCGTGACAATGCTGCGCTCTTCGCCGAGCATCAAGTTCATTAAAGTAGACTTTCCCACATTTGGCTTCCCGACAATTGCAACAGCAACTCCGTCACGGATTACTTTTCCAGATTCATAGCGGTCGCATAACGCGGTCAATCTATCTTGCGCTTCTTCAAGTCGCGGCACAACCGCTTCCGGTGTCAATGCTGGAATATCATCATCCGGGTAATCAAAATAAGCCGCCAACTCAGCGGAAATCTGATAAAGTATCCCTTTGATTTCCTGCACTCGATAAAACAGGGCGCCCTCATGCTGTGCCAGTGCAGCTCGCGCGGCATCCTCATTTTGTGCGCCAATCAACTGCATCACGGCTTCCGCTTCTGTTAAATCCATGCGTCCATGTAAAAAAGCGCGTTTTGTAAACTCTCCCGGATCTGCCATCCGTGCGCCCGCCTGAAAAACGGCCGCTAACACTCTACGCAGCACAGTCTCCCCACCATGACAGGAAAACTCCACCACATCCTCACCGGTATAACTTTTCGGTGTTTTAAAAACCAAGGCAATGGCTTCATCAATCACGCCACCTGCATCGAGTACCTTTCCATATGATGCAGTATAACCCGACATCTCAGCCAGAAGCTTTCCGGACTCTGCCCGAAAAACAGTTTGCGCGACAGCAAAAGCGCCCTCCCCCGAAATCCGTATGACGCCAATCCCGCCCGTTCCCTGTGGTGTAGCGATTGCCGCAATGGGTTCATATTGCATTAATGTGTCCTCCTTTCACCAAAAAAATAAAATAGAAAAGCCGCCCCGCTCTGCGCGCCGGATAAAATGACAAGCCACCTTGCATTTTATCGTCGGCAACCGCATCTCGGAACAGCCGGTGATCTAAAATGAATAACGAATATTCAAAGCATACATTACGACGTGTGCTTACGCTGTTTTTCCACACCTATAACAACCCGGCGGTTTGGCTCGGCTCCAACCGACCAACTCGCAGCACCATTTACCTCTTGAACTGCCGTATGAATGATGCGGCGTTCATACGGATTCATGGGCTCCAGAGTGGTCGTACGTCTTGTTTTAACAGCGCCAATCGCCAACCTCTTTGCCAAAGCAAACAGTGTTTTTTCACGTTTTTTTCGGTAATCGCCGGTATCCAGTGAAATTCGCTTAAATGATTCCTCACCGCGGTTTGCCGCCAGTGACGTTAAATATTGCAATGCATCCAGTGTTTCTCCGCGATGCCCGATGACAAGACCAAGATTCTCGCCACGAATTTCCAAATCAATATCGCTGCCATCAACTTTGCCGTCCAACACATATTGCTGAATGTTCATTCGGTCTAAGATGCCAGCAAGATAATTTTTTGCGCGTTCTTCAACCGTCAATTCAATCGTCGCGCGCACTTTTGCTTCGGAGGCGCCAAGCAAACCCAATAATCGCTTTGACGGTAATTGGAGAACTTCAACTTGGATTCTGTCCCGTTCTGCGCCAAGCTGCTCACATGCCGCACGGATAGCGTCTTCAACGGTTCGTCCTGTGGCAACTGCTTCCCGCTTCATTTGCCGACACCTCCTCACATTTTAGTATTTACCTGCGCCGCTTTTTCTTTTTCTTCGCTGGATTCGTGTTGACATGCGCTGGATTCTGTTCACGAAGCTTTTCTTCAAGTTTTTCTTTTTCCCTCGCAATTGCCAGACGTTTGCGGTTTTCCTCCATCATTTTCTTGTTGGAGATTTTTTCATCCACATCAATTTCTTCTGGTTTTTCATCCTCAAGCTCGTCCGATTTATCCATGTCCGCTGTTTCGGATGTGGTTTCATCTTCACCGTTTTCACGCAGCTTGGCGGCCAAACGTTCTTCTCTCTCCCTCATGGAAGCAATCCGCTCCCGTTTTTTCTGGAGAGATTTCTTTTCATAAATTTCCGCCAACTCTTTTGGATTGTAAAACTTATTAAGCAAAATAACCTGCGCAAGCATGATCAAATTACCTGTAATCCAGTACATTCCTACGCCAGCCGGCACCGAAAAGGAAATCCACGCGGAAAACAACGGCATGATAATCATCATCCCTGTGTTCATTCCACCGGTTCCCGGCGCATCGGCGGCGAGATTGTTTTGCTTGTTGATGCGGGTGCTAAGCCAAACTTGCACAAACGTAGACACATAGCACAAAACTGGAATTAGTAAATAAATGGTAAACCGCCAGCCAGGTATCACGGAAAGATCCAAACCAAAAAAGTTAAAATCCAACATAAGCATATGGCTGGGCAAAAACGAAAGTTTATCCATATGATGCGGTATTGCTTTTGCCGCATAGATTTCCACTTCACGGTTAGAAAGTGCTTGAGAAGCCGAACTCATTTTTCCAAAAATACTAGAATAACTCGATTGCAAAACTGGAAACAAATCATAAATGACACGGTTTTTCGTTTCTTCACTCAGCTGTACGATATACCGCAGCGGATGATAGATTACATTATATAAACCATACAGAATCGGCAACTGTACCAGGAGCGGCAAGCACCCACCCATTGGGTTGGCGCCCTCCTCCTGATATAGCTTCATCTGTTCTTCATTCAATTTTTGTTTATCTTTACCGTGCTTTTGCTGAAGTGCTTTCAACTTAGGCTGCAACCGCACTGTGTTGGCCATGGTTTTTTGCTGTTTGATTGCAAGAGGCACCAACACCAATCGAACAATCAATGTGAATAAAATGATTGCCAATCCATAGTTATTGGTAAGCTGATAACAAAATCGCAGCACAAAACCGAGAGGAATATTGATGATATCAAAGATATTAGTAAAACTGATTGCTGCCATGGCAACCTCCAAGCAGAGCATTACAGCCTTTTATACGTTCCACGCCAAGAGAAATGTTCGGGTACGGGGTCTATTCCGCCTTTACAAAATGGATGACAACGCAAAATACGCCGCACTGCAAGATAACCGCCGCGCAGCGCGCCAAACCGTTCAATCGCCTGCGCGGCATATCGGGAACAAGTGGGATAGTATCGACAGGAAGGCGGTGTAAGCGGTGAAATAAAATATTGATAGAAACGGATGAGACCCAACAACAACCACTTCATTTTTTCATAATGCCCGCACTTTTAAACATGCCGCCCATAATTCTGGAAACATCGCCCATCTTACAGGAAGGCGTACGCGAACGAGCAACAAATACCACATCCCACCCGGATTTTACCGCAGGGCCAAGTTGGCGGTAAGCCTCCCGGATGATTCTTCTGGCACGATTGCGCGCGACCGCTTTTCCTATTTTTTTGCTAGTGGTGATTCCAACACGGTTATGTCCGAGTCTGTTGCGCGCGTAATACAACACAAGGCATGGATGTACCATATTACGCCCTCTGTGATAAAGACGACGAAAATCCCGATTTTCCGTCAGCGATATGGTCTTTTGTATCAATCCGTCTCGCCCCTGTCCGTCCACCACTGACTTTTCCATTGACCTATTCCATTTTTGACTATCCGATTTTCATAAAAGAAAGACCACCGGAAAGTGGCCTTCGTGTCAATAGGACAGCATCTTTCTGCCTTTTGCACGGCGCTTAGCAAGCACTTTGCGTCCGTTGCTGGTAGACATCCGATTACGAAAACCATGTTTCCGTTTTCTATGAATTTTTTTCGGCTGATACGTTCTTAACATAATCCTCCGCCTTTCTACATGAGCCTTATCCCCGATATTATACAGTATTGGCGCAAGGCCTGTCAACAATTATTTGTCTCCCGGAAAAATCCTCCATAAAATCGCATGCCTTTTATATATGAAAGAATGAAAATCGTATCCGATAGGTCTATTGATTTTCCCCCGGCATTTATGGTATCATAAATAAAATGCATCCTGTTCTGCACGTTCTCCTCAATATAAACGTGTGCATACCATAAAACAAGTTGTTTGCCCCCCGGGCCAAACCCCGGGCCAAAACCCCCGCCTGGCGGTTTTTTTGATTTTTATTTGGGCCGGGGGGGGGGGGGCGGGGGGTT